>CAIXZV010000001.1 GCA_903924005.1 uncultured Chloroflexota bacterium
CACAGGCTGTCCAGCGTCCGCCGGGCTCCGGTTGGGTCCAACACCTCGGCGACATCGCCCGCGGCAAAGATGTCCTTGTCGCTTGTCCGCAGCATCGCGTCCGTCCAGATGCCGCGACCCGTAGCAAGACCCGCTTCGCGGGCGATATCGATGCGGGGCTCGATGCCGATGGCAACGGCCAGCAGATCGCACGGGAGGCGGTGCCCGGTCCGGGTCACCACCGCGGCCACGCGCCCATTGGCGGCCACGACGGACTCGAGCTCCACGCCGCGATGGATGTTGACGCCTTCGTGGGCGACGCGTGCTTCCACCATGGCCGATTCATGCGGATCCAGGACGCTTGCCCAGTAGCGCTCGCCGCGCATGAGGTAGTGCGTGTCAACGCCGCGGGACGCGATTCCCTCAGCAAGCTCCAGCGCAGTGATGCCGCCGCCCACGACACAGGCGGTCTTGGCGCCCTTTGCGAGCTTGAGGATGAGGCGCGCGTCGTCAAGGCTGTCAAGGGTGACAACGCCCGGGAGGGTGATGCCCGGGATGTCGGGGCGGACAGCGGTTGCCCCGAGCGCCAGCAGCAGGCGGTCGTAGGGGAGCGTGGTGCCCCCGGCAAGGACCACACGGTGGTCTGCCGACGAGACGCGGACGGCGCGTCCACGGATCACGCGGATCTGCGCGTCTGCCATGTCCCTCTCGGAGCGCGAGAACAAGCGCGTTTGTGGGACCAGCCCGGCAAGAAGGTACGCAAGGCCGGGCTTTGAGTAGAACCCGTGCTTGTCGCCATTGACCACAACGATGTCCGCCGTGGGGTTGAGTGCGCGGATGGTCTCAGCAGTGGTCAGCCCGGCGGGCCCGTTCCCCACGATGACGAAGCGGTCTGCCACCTCAGTGCCCCAACCCGTCGGAGGTGGCCTTGAAGACGGGCGACGCCGCAAAGCGCAGGGTCCCGCGCGGGCAGCGAGCGACGCACTCACCGCAGGTCAGGCAATAGGCCTCCGCAACCGGGAGGCCAAGACGAGCGCGACCACGCACGTCAATGCCGAGCGGGCAGTTGAACGAGCAGATGCCGCACTCGACGCATCGGACGGCCTCGGAAACCACGAACGCCGACACCAAGGCGCGTCGCTTCTGCCGATCCCGGTGCAGGAGTGTCTTGGGCACAGCCCCTCGTCTTTTTGGCGCCCGGCACCGTGGTACGCCACCCGAAGTGGACGGCGCGTGGATACGTCCATTCCCTCAGCCTCATCATCGGCCAGACGCCGATTGGCTGGCGAGTGACAAAGGGCCTGCGGTGACACGGCGTTTCCGTGGCATCGTGGCGGCAGACCCGGCGTCACTCGGCCTGAGGTGCCGTGCGGCGGGTGCTGCGGGAGGATGCATGGGACGAGTCGCCGTCATCACAGACTCAACCGCCGACATGCCCCCGGCAACGGCCGTGGCGGCGGGGATCACCGTTGTGCCCCTCTGGGTGCGGTTTGGCGACCAGGAGTTCCGCGACGGCGTGGACATCACTACGGCGCAGTTCTGGGAGCGGCTGCTCACGCCTGGGTCTGCGTTTCCCTCCACCGCCGCGCCCGCCCCGGGCGTCTTTCGCGACACGTTTGAGGCCGCCTTCACAGCCGGCGCGGACGCGGTTGTCTGCCCTCTGATCGGCAGCAAGCTGTCGGGCACGCTGCAGTCCGCCACGCTGGCGGCGTCGATGCTGCCCAACCGCGAAATCCACATCATCGACACCGGGACCACGTCGATGGGCACTGGCATGGCTGCCATTCTTGCCACCGAACTCGCCGCCACCGGCAGCTCGGCTGCAGCCGTTGCCGAAGGCGTTCGCGCACGGCTCCCGGATCTGGACCTCTTCGTGGCAGTGGACACGCTTGAGTACCTGCGCCGGAACGGCCGGCTGTCGGCCGCCCGCGCAGCCATCGGCTCCGTCCTCTCCGTGAAGCCCATCATCACGGTCCGCGACGGCGAGGTGGTCCTGGACCGAACCACGCGGACGCGCGGCAAGGCGCGGGACCTGGCCATCGAGCTGATCACCACGGGCCCCATCGAGCGGCTCGCCGTCATGCACACGCCAACCAGCACGCCTGCCGAGGTGGCGGACTTCAGGGACAAACTTGTGGCGAGGATCCCGGGCGGCATCAACCCGGCCAACGTGATGGTTGCCCAGATCGGGTCGTCCACGGGACCGCACCTCGGCCCGGACCTGATGGGGGCGATCCTGCTGCGCGCTCGTTGAGCGAGACCCGCGCCGCGTTCTCCGGGCTCTCCACGTATCGGGAGGGCTCGCTGCACGCGGCGCTGAAGGCGATGTACGCAGCAGCCACGCCCGGTTCGGCCACCGAGCAGGCCGTTGACGGGTACGTCATTGACGTTGTGACCGCGGCCGGTCTCATCGAGATCCAGACGGGCAGTTTCGGGTCGGCGGCCAAGAAGCTCGCCCGTCTCGTGGACACGCACCAGGTCACGCTGGTCTTTCCCGTGGCGGTTGAGAAGTCGCTGCTGAAGGTCGACACGGATGGCGTGATCCTCGGACGACGGCGCTCGCCAAAGCACGGCATTGCCGCGGACGTCTTCGAGGAGCTCGTCCACATCCCCGCGCTGCTGGCCCACCCGAACTTCCGCCTGGACATCGCCCTCATCCGTGAGGAGGAGATCCGCGGTCCGGTGGAGGCGGGTGTCCGGTATCGGTACCCCCGCGAGTGGCGGCGGCTGGACCGGCGGCTTGTGGAAGTGGTGGAGACGCTGCGGGTGGAGAACCCGATCGATCTGCTTGCGCTGCTGCCGGCAACCCTGCCGGACCCGTTCACGACGGCTGACATCGTTGCAGCCACTGGGCGCTCACGGCGGCTCGCTGGCCGGGCCGCCTATTGCCTGGAGCGGTCCGGCGCGGTGGGTCGGCTGCCTCGCGCGGGGCGAATGATCGCCTACGGGCGTTCAGACGGCAGCACGCCGTCGCGTACCATGCCCGGCTGAGGAGGCCAGACACGGACCCGACGAGCATCCTGTTCCGCCCCGGCGACCAGCTCGCAGTGGTCGGCAGCGCCGCGGACCCCGCCACCGCTGTCGACCTCCATCTGGACGATGTTGTTGCAGCCCTGTGCGCATCCGCTGACCGCTCGTGGCTCCGCCCCGTCTACCTGACGCCGCTGCGGGACGCCGACGCGGTGGCGTACCGCCTGGAGGTGTTCCGGGATCTCGCGTCACCTGGCCTGCGCGAGGCGTGCACTCGGTTTGCAGCAGGTATCGGCGCCGCCCAAGCTCAGTTGACCCACGCGGCCAGGCTCATCAACCGGCACGAGCGCAACCGGTGGCTTGCCGAGGCGGCAATGAGCTATTGCACAAGCGTGGCGGATCTCGTGGCGGCGCTCGCCATCGCGACCATTAGCTCGCGCGCCCTCGGCGGCGTCCGGGAGGCGCTTCAACACCATGTCGACTCGGCAGGACACACGGGTCTGGTTGCAGACACCACGTCCGTCCTCGCCGGCCTTGCGGCCGTGACGTATCGCCTTGATATCGACGAGAACACGCTCACGGTGGCGCGCGATGACGGCGCTGACGATTACGGCGCCGAGATCCTGGCCACGTTTGCGCGGTTTCGACAGGCCGGCGCCGCGCCGCTGCCCGTGGATGTCTTCCGCACCAGCGACATGAACGTGGTTGAGGTTGGCATTCTCGAACGCGTGGTCCGGCTGCATCCCGCAGTCTTCGCAGACCTCGACGCGTTTCCGGGGCTCCACCGGGACCCCATCGATCCGGGCGTGGCCGCGTTCGCCAATGAACTGGCCTTCTATCTCGCCTACCTGGAGATGATGGATCCGCTTGTGGCCGCGGGGCTCGCCTTCTCTCATCCGGTGCTGGAGGTGGGCCCTGCTGGAATGCGGGTCGATGGACTCTTCGACCTGGCACTCGCCCGCAAGCGAGGGGATGAGGCCGGCGCCATTGTGGCCAACGATGTCGCGGTACAGCCATGGGAGCGACGCATCGTGGTGACGGGGGCGAACCAGGGCGGCAAGACAACGCTCGCCCGGGCGCTTGGGCTGCTGCACCACCTCGCCTCGATTGGCGCCCCGGTGCCCGCACGCGCGGCGAGCTTGCAGTTGGCGGACAGCGTCTACACGCTCTTTCAGCGCTTGGACGATGGCGCCCGCACCAGTGGCCGTCTGGAAGCGGATCTGGGGCGCGCCCGCGCAATCACGGACGCCATCTCCCCGAGCAGCCTGGTCATCCTCAACGAGGCGTTCTCCGCCACAACCGTGGCCGATGCCCTCGCGCTCAATCGGGCGGTCCTAGCGCAGATAGCGGCGAAAGGCGCCATGTGCGTTGTCGTGACATTCCTGACCGAGCTGGCTGCCCCTGACGCCAGCACCGTGAGCTTCGTGGGCGGGGTGGAGCCCGGGGAGGGCGGGGCGCGGACATACCGCTTTGAGCGTCGGCCGCCTGACGGCATGGCCCGTGCGCATTCACTCGTGGAGCGGCACCAGCTGGACTACGCGTCCGTTGCGAAACGGCTGGCGCCATGAGGCCCGGCCTGCTGTTCGAACGCGAGCATGACGACCTTGACATGCTTGCGGCCCGGGCGGGGTCCGGTCCCGCGGAAGCGATGGCCGTGGATCTCGGTCTCGAGCGGCTCTACGACGCCATGGCCCGCGGTGACGAGTTCCTCGGCGATGTGGCGCGCACTGTCGTGCCGGTGCCGCTGCAAAGCATCGAGGGGATCCGCTACCGCCAGGCCGTTCTCGCCGACTGTCTTGCCAACCCCGCGGCGGCCCGTGCCCTGTACCAGGTTGCGGCCGAGGCGATTGATGTCGAGCGGCGGATCTGGGGCGCCGGCATGCGCAACCCGGAGTTGGTCCTGAGCCGGGCCATCGAGGTGCTTGAGGTGTTCCTGCGTGCGCTGGTGGAGCTGCGCACGTTGGCTGCGCGGAGCCAGGCGACATGCGAGTCCCAAGGGTTCGATGCGTTCTTTACGCAGCTCAACGCTGACGTGGACGACGAGTTCTTGGCCACGGCGCGGGGACATCTTGCCAACCTTCGCAGCCGTTCCATCCATGTCACCGCCCGGCTTGGCCCCGGCAACCGGGGTACCGGGTATGTGCTACAGCGACGGCCCGAGTCTGGCCAGCGGCTTCGGTCCAGAGTGATGGCTGCTGCCCGCGCCGGCGGGACGCTGAAGGTGCTTCTGCGCGACCAGAACGCCATGAACACGCTAGCAGAGGTCCGCGCGCTGGCCATCGCCCCGGCCGCGGGCGCTCTGACCGAGTCTGCCGGCCACATCCTGGCGTTCTTTCGTCGTCTTCGGTTTGAGATGGGCTTCTACGTGGGCTGTCTCAACCTCCACGAGTCATTGCGCGCCCGCGATGTGCCGCTGTGCATTCCCGAGCCCGTGGCGACAGGTTCCGGTGGAGCCGCGTTCCTGGGGCTGCGCGATCCTGGACTTGCGCTCCTCGGCGGGGGAGCGATCATCGGGAGCGACCTGAATGTTGGCCCGGCGAGCCTGGTGCTTGCCACAGGTGTGAGCGGCGGCGGCAAGGCCACGTTCCTGCGCGCCGTTGGTCTTGCGCAGGTGATGCTGCAGGCCGGCATGTTCGTCGCCGCTGAGGCGTTTAGGGCTGACCTGCGCTCAAGCGTGCTCACGCACTTTCCGCGTAAAGAGGACGCCGCCATGGAGCGCGGCCGACTGGACGAGGAATTGGCGCGCCTGAGCGTCCTTGTGGACGCAGCGACGCCGCACAGCCTGGTGTTGATGGACGAGTCATTCGCCTCAACGAATGAGCGCGAGGCAGCCCAGGTTGCCCACGATGTGATCGGCGCGCTCGTGGACAGCGGCGTGCGGGTCTGGTTTGCCACGCACCTGCACCAGTACGCCGCGGACCTTCGCCAGACCGCGCCCTGGCCGGTCCTGTTTGTTGCGCCGGCCCTTGGCGCCGATGGCGAGCGGACGTTCCGCATGACCGATGCGCCTCCGGGGCCAAGCAGCAACGCCATGGATCTCTTTGCATCTGCCTTCGGCGTCCCGGACCTCAGCACAGGGACACAGACCGAACATTCTGGCTAGGTCCTGTGAGGCCGGGCCGACACTCCGTGTGCGCAACAAGTGCACAAAGAGGAGTCTGCCGTGGGGCCAATCCGCCGCCAGTTCGCCCAGGCCGCCGCTGCGTCCCTGCTGGTCGCCGCCCTCCTGCCCTGGGGCACGGCACTCGGAGCGGGCCCGCCGATGACGCTCACGTTCAGCCCTGTGGCGCCATCCTTCACCATCGGGCTGCCCCTCAACGGAACGGTCAACGTCACCGTGGACTGGGGTGACGGATCATCTAACCCCTACGTCACCGGCGGCGTGAAGACCCACAGCTACGCGAATGCCGGGCCGTGGACCGTCTCGGTGACGGGGGCGGTCACGCATTTCGGTACCGCATCCGCGAACGCGAACGCTGCCGCGCTGACGGCCGTGACGGCGTGGGGAGACATCGGGATCACCGACCTCAGCTACGCGTTCCTTGGGGCGACGGCGCTCACGTCCGTCCCGGCAACACTACCCGCAGGCGTGACGAGCCTCGCATCAACCTTCAAGGGCGCGACGTCCTTCAACGGGGCCATCGGCGGCTGGGACACGTCCCACGTGACCTCGATGGCGTCAGCCTTCGAGACGGCGTCGGCATTCAACCAGCCCATCGGGTCATGGAACACGGCCAGCGTCACCTCGATGTTGGGCATGTTCAGCAATGCAACAGCCTTTAACCAGGCCATTGGCACATGGGACACATCGCAGGTGACGGACCTGATGGCGATGTTCAGTGCGGCCGCGGCGTTCAACCAGCCCATCGGTAGCTGGGACACCTCAAAGGTGACGCGCATGGGCTCACTCTTCTCCAACGCCGCAGCGTTCAACCAGGACATCAGTGGCTGGGTCACATCGGGTGTGACCAGCATGGCAACCATGTTCATGGGTGCCGCGGCGTTCAATCAGCCCATCGGCGCCTGGGACGTGTCCAAGGTCACCAACATGTCCAACATGTTCGCCAACGCCGTAGCGTTCAATCAGCCCATCGGCGCCTGGGACACGTCCAAGGTCACCGACATGAGCCAGGTCTTCCTGAGCGCCGGGGCGTTCAACCAGCCCATCGGCTCGTGGAACACCGGCAGTGCCACCACCATGTCGGGAATGTTCTGGGCCGCCAGGACCTTCAATCAGGACCTCAGCGCCTGGGACACGTCAAAGGTCACCGACATGTTTGGCATGTTCGTAAATGCCGCGGCCTTCAACCAGGACCTCGGCGCCTGGGACACGTCCCATGTCACGACGATGCGGAACATCTTCTCCCGGACCAGCCTCACGACGGCCACGTACAGCGCAATCCTTACCGCATGGGCGGCCAAGCCGCAGCTGTCGGGGGTGCCCTTCTCGGCCGGCACCGTGATGTACTCCGCGAGCGCGGCCGACGCGCGCGGAACGCTGACGGGAACGTATGGCTGGGTCATCACGGACGGCGGCCTGGCGCCCGTCGCAACGCGGCTGTACGTCGTCCCGTCACCGGTCAGCGTTGCCTACGGCACGGACCCGGCAACCGTCGTCTACAGCGCGACCTATTACACAGACGCGGACCACGCAACCGAGCTCACCCCGGTGATCACCGGCAGCGCGCCGGTCTGCACAGCCGCCGCCTATACCGCCTCCATGGCGGCCGGGGAGTACGCGGGTGCCATCACTTGCACTGGAGGCAGTGACGACGCGTATACGTTTGACACGTCGGCAGCCGCGGCGCTGACCGTCGTCGAGGTTGTGTCACCCCCGCTCCCGGATACCTCAACAGCGGGCTGAGGCCCGGCAAGAACCCCAGATCAGGCACCGCGCCCGCGGGCAAACTCCAGCCGGACGCGTGTCCCGCCGCCCGAGAGCGGTTCACGCTGCCATGCCATCGCCAGATCGTCGAAGAGGGCTGACCCCAGACCACGCTCCCCTGGGGTACCGAGGGACGTCCCGTCATCGTCCACACGCATGACGATGACGCCACGGGCCGTCGTTCCCGCGTGATCGATGCGGATGGTCACCCGGGACGCGTGGCCGTGGCGCACCGCGTTGGACAGGCATTCGCCGATAACCTCGTCAATTGCCGCAAGGAGTGCCGGGTCGGCCCCGAGATCGGGCAGAGCAGGAGCACCGCACGCCTCGATGGCGAGGATCCCCGCCCAGAGCCGTCGGTGTTCGTCAAGCAGGCCCGTGAGATCGTGCCCGTCGGGGGCCGGTGCTGCAAGGCCAGCGATTGCGGCCGCGGCGTGGGCGGTTGCGGCGCGGGCATCGTCGGCGGCAGTGGGGCTATCGGATGTGGCCGCCGCGGCAACCAGAAGCGCCGCCGCGGTGAGCGAGCCAAGCACCGGACCGTGGAGCAGGCGCGCAAGGACGCTGCGCTTCTGGGCTGCCTCCCGGCGCAGAAGCCCGGTCTCCGCGGCCACGGCCGCCATGGTGACGTCAAGCTGGGCTTCTATCTGGTGGCGGCCATCAGCAAATGCGGCAGCTCCAGCAGCAAGCGCGGAGAGCACGGGCAGCGATACCAGCGCCGCAAGGAGATTGGGCCACGATGGGAGGTCGCGAAGGAACGGCCAGACAGTGAGCAGCCAGAGTGCAGCCTGGCCCGCCCAGACGCCGCCTACAACGAGGGCGCGCGCTGGTGCCCCCACTGCTGCCAGATGCGGAGTCAGCCAGTGTCGCGGAGCAACCACTGCCGCAAGGCCAACGGCCGTCCCGAGGGTCACGCCCAGCAGGACGCGAGGCGTATCGATGTGCGGGAGGGCGGCCAGCAGGCAGAGGGGTATCGCGACATAGAGCGTCGCCAGCGGCTGGAAGGGCGCCACGGTGAACGCTGCCGACGCGAACTCCAGCAACCGGGCGGCGATGGGGACCGGGGGAGACGCCACCGCAAGAACGCCTGAATCGCGTCGCCTGGTGATGTCATGGCTGAGGGGCCGGACCACACTGTCGGCGGCACGTCGAAGGTCATGGGCCAACTCTGCAAGTCTGAGGGACTGGCCCGCGGACGCGGCGTCCACACGCCGGCTTGGGCCAGCCAGCGCCATCTCAACCTCGGCCAGCGTCACTCTGAGCGGCGCCGCGACAACGTCCTCGACGAGCCGGTTCACTGCGGCGAGGTCCTGCGCCGCGCCGGTTCTGAGGCCGTCG
>CAIXZV010000002.1 GCA_903924005.1 uncultured Chloroflexota bacterium
CTACCAGGTGCTGCTGATCGGCTGGGTCCGGTTTGTGGTGGATGGCGAGGAGGTGTCCATGTCAAAGCGTGCTGGCACCTTCATCACGCTTGACGACCTGCTTGACGCCGTGGGCACGGACGCTGCCCGCTGGTTCTTCGCGTCGCGCGCAACGCACGTGGAGATTGACTTCGATATCGAGCTTGCCAAGAAGCAGTCGGCCGAAAACCCCGTTTACTACGTCCAGTACGCGCACGCGCGCATCGCGTCCATCGTGCGCAAGGCGGCCGAGGCGGGCATCGCGCCCGCGACCTCGATTGAGGGGCTGCTGGCGGGCGAGGCGGAGCTGGCGCTGGCGCGCGTGGTCGGGCGGCTGCCCGAGGTCGTGGAGGACGCGGTCCGCGCCGAGGAGACGCAGGGCATCACCTCGTACGCCACGGATCTCGCCACCCAGTTCCACGCGTTCTACCGCGATGCGCACGTCGTGGACACCGGAGAGCCTGACCGGTCGGCAAAGCGTCTGGCGCTTGCGCTTGCCGCGCAGACGACGCTGCGCAACGCGCTGGGCCTGCTGGGGATCTCCGCGCCAGACTCGATGTAGCCGCGCCTGCGGGCGACGTCTGAACACGCTGCGGCGACCTGGCCCTCAGCCGCCCGCGCCGAACAGCGCGCCCTGCAGGGCCATCGCCGTTCCCTCTGAGTCGCCGGTAATGAGGAAGACGCGTCCCTTGGACTGCTCGACGCCCGCGCCGCGTCCGGCCGCGCGCAGCTTGGCCGCCAGTGTCTCGAGCGCGGCGGCGAACTCATCGGCATCCTGCGGCGTGTCCCACACCGTGCCGAGCACGACACCCGTGGCGCCGTCGGGTCCCTCGATGAGGGCGAGACGATCCCCGCCCCAGCCGGCGGTGGCGGCCTTCGAGACCGCCGGGTCTACGCCGCCCGCCTCGCGGAGCAGGATGTCGAGCTGCAGTTCGCCGAGCGTGTCCTGGAGCGTGACCCTCCAGTCGGCGCCCAGCCGAAGCACGGGGAGCACCACCGGCTGTCCGGGCTCGTGAGCGGCCAGCTTGTCGGGGTGCAGGACCTGCTCGGTCGTGGCGGGCGGGGTTGCGAACATCGCATTCACGCCGCTGTAGCCGCCGGCGTTCTGGTAGGCGCTCACGGCCATCTTCATTCCCGAGTTATAGGCGAAGAGCAGCGGCTCCCGCAGGATCGCCGGCGCGGCAGCGAGCGCAGCTGCCGACGCGGGATCGGTGGCGCCCGCGGCCTCGGCCAGCTGATCGGCCGTCAGGGCCGCCTGCGCCCAGAGGCTCATTGAGAGGACGGCATCGCCCTCCACAAGCGAGGTGATGGCGAGGCCCCGGTCTCCCTGGTCCTTTGCGTCACCCTGGAGCCTACGCAGGTCAAACGCCTGATCTTGCAGCGCGTGCGTGAACTCGTGCGCGTAGGTGATCTGGCCCAGCGGGGTGGTGACCCCGGTGCCCGCGACGACGTACAGATGCTTGGCGTACTGGTCGTAGACGCCGATGACCTGCCCGGCGTAGAGGTCCAGGTATAGGCGCAGCAGGGAAGCGTCCTGGGGGATCAGCATGAGCTGCTTGTAGAGCCGCTCTGTGGCGGCCGTGTAGTCCGCCGGGTTCTCGCGCGCCATCGTCTGGCGCAGCAGCGCGCAGAGACCCACGGCATCGAGCACCTGCGGTGCCACGGGAGCCGTGGGCGTCAGGCCGCGGATCTCCACCACCTTTGCCTCGATTGCCTGGTGGAGTGCGGCGTCCGGATCCGTCGTGCCGGGGGTTGGAACGGCCGATGGCATCGGCGCCGCGGGGTCGCAGGCGGGCTCGGAGGGCCTGGATGTGGGGGCGGCTGCGCTGGCGGTGGGCGCGGCCGTCGCGGTCGGCATCACGGTGGGCGGCGGCGTGCTGGAACAGCCGCCAAGGGCGACTGCGAGAGCTAGGAAAGCCAAGCGGGCGAGGGTCATCAAGCAGGATTCTGCCACGAGCCCCGCACCGCTCCGAATGTACGTTTCTTTACCGTTCCGAGGGTTGGGGCTGAACCGGGCGCGGCATATGGTTTCTCTCGGAACACCCCCTCAGGATCCATCCTCCCTCCCTCGGGGCCGGAGATGCCACTTGGGCAGGCA
>CAIXZV010000003.1 GCA_903924005.1 uncultured Chloroflexota bacterium
CTGATGGCGGGCGTCCTGGTGGTTGTGGCGATCTACGCCCGGATCCTGGGCACCGAGGAGCTCTCGGCCAGCGCGGGGAGGATGTAGTGGCAACCGCGAAGACCGCCTCCACGCGAGGCCAGGCCAGACGGAGCGCCACCCGCCCCCGTGGCGGTGCCCGCGGCGTCCTCGGCCGTCTGGCGGACAAGTACCTGCTGGTCGTCTACACGGCGCTCGCGGTCATCTACCTGCTGCTGCCGGTCTTCGTCATCATCCTGTTCAGCTTCAACAACCCGCCCGGGCGCTCCAACTTCCTCTGGGCAGGCTTCACGCTCAAGTACTGGCTGAACCCCTTTGGGGTGTCGGGCCTACCTGACGCGGTGGTCCTGAGCCTGGAGATCGCCTTCCTGTCCACGATGATCTCCACGGTCCTTGGCACGCTGGTGGCGATCGCCCTTGAGCGCTACCGGTTCCGCGGGCGGGCGCCCATCAACGCGCTGATCTTCCTGCCCATGGCCACGCCAGAGATCATCATGGGCGCCTCGCTGCTCACCATGTTTGTGTCCATCGGCGCGGCGCCGTTCTTCCCGCTCAACTTCACAACCATCCTGATCGCGCACGTGATGTTCAACATCAGCTACGTCGTGGTCACGGTGCGCGCGAGGCTTGCGGGCTTCCCACGGCACCTCGAGGAGGCGGCGGCTGACCTGTACGCCAACGAGTGGCAGACCTTCCGCCGCGTGACGTTCCCGCTGATCCTGCCCGGCGTGATGGCAGGCGCGCTGCTTGCCTTCAGCCTGTCGATCGACGACTTCGTCATCACCAACTTCTCGGCCGGCAAAACGCAGACGTTCCCGATGTTTATCTACGCGAAGGCGAAGATTGGCATTCCCGTGCAGGTGAACGTCATCGGGACGATCATCTTCCTCGTCGCCGTGGGGGCGGTCGCCATCACCACGCTCGCGTCACGCCGCTCCAACAAGCGCTAGCCTCGCCGCCAGACACACCGCCCGCGGCTACACGCAGGGCGCGCCCACGCAGGAGTCCGACATGGTTGACACCGTCACGCGGGCCGTCGCGTCCGCCACGCCACTGCCCGACCGGTCTGTGGTTCCGCCCGTCTGGGGCCGCATCTTCAACCTTGTCGTGGACCACGGCGAGGGAAGCTGGCTGGTGACGCCAGAGGGCGAGCGGTATCTGGACTACACGTCGGGCATCGGGGTGACCAACACCGGCCACGCACATCCGCATGTGGCGGCCGCCGTTGCCGCGCAGGCGTCCAAGCTGCTCCACGGCCAGCAGAACATCGTCTACCACGAGGCGGGACTGCGCCTGTACGACAGGCTTGCGCACCTGCTCCCAGGCGGGCCCTGGACGGCGTTCCTCTCCAACAGCGGCGCCGAGGCGGTTGAGGCTGCGGTGAAGCTTGCCCGCGTCGCCACCGGCCGACCGGCGATCATCGCGTTCCGCTACGGCTTCCACGGCCGCACGGGTCAGGCCATGGCGCTCACCGCCGCCAAGGATGTCTACCGCGGCGCCTTTGAGCCGCTGCCGGGCTCCGTCTACCACGCTGCGCTCCCCTACTGCTACCGCGCCCCCGGCGGCGGGCACGACCCATCCGCCTGCACGTGCGACTGGGAGGAGCAGCTGGACCTGCTGTTCCACCAACTGGTCTTCCCGGACAAGGTTGCCGGCATCATCATCGAGCCCGTCATCGGCGAGGGCGGCTACATCGTCCCGCCGCCAGGCTTCCTGCCCAGACTCCGCGAGATCACGCGCCAACACGGGATCATGCTCATCGCGGACGAGGTGCAGACGGGCTTTGGCCGGACCGGCGAGATGTTTGCCGTCCAGCACTGGGACGTGGAGCCGGACATCATCGTCATGGCCAAGGGCATCGCGTCCGGGCTGCCGCTGTCGGGCATTCTTGCGCGATCGGACATCATGGCCAAGTTCCCGCCCAGCTCCCACGGCGGCACGTTTGGCGGCAACGTTGTGGCCTGCGCGGCGGCCATGGCCACGCTGGACGTCATCGAGGATGAGCACCTGCTCGCCAACACGCGGGAGCGTGGCGCCCAGTTCATCAGTGGGCTCCGGGCGCTCCAGGCAAGGCACCCCTCCATCGGCGACGTGCGGGGCCTCGGCCTCATGGTTGCGATGGAGTTTGTCAAGCCGGGCGTCGGCGACGGGCGCGTCCCGGATCCGGCGGTCACCAAGCGCGTGCAGGCTGCCTGCTTCGACCGGAAGCTGATGCTCCTCACGGCGGGCACATATGTCAACGTGGTGCGGATCATTCCGCCGCTGGTCACAACGGAAGAAGAGGTAGAACTGGCCCTCCGGATCATTGCCGAGGCACTAGACGCGGCTAGCGCCTGACGCGCAGACTCAGTGCATGGACGAGCACGAGCAAGACCACGGTGAAGTCCAGGCGCGCGAGCGACTAGAGGCGCTGTTTGAGGGGTTTGACCGGCTGACACCAGACGAGCTTGCCCACATGGGCATGCGCCGGGATCACGGTGAAGCGCGCCGGAGCCTTCTGCGCGTCTGCGCCGAGGCTGCAGAGAAGCACGGCCGCACCGAACTGTTCGGGGAGGCCCGCACGCAGGCGCGTGATGCGGTCATGAACCGCTACTCCGCCGGCAGCCTGCACCCCACCTTTATCGGCCTCAACTGGGGCCTGTCGCAGGGCACCGTGGAGGACCGCGTCTCCGTGGTGCAGGCGCTCGAGGACGCTGCCGCGGCCGCTGTGGTTGCAGACTTGGTGGACCGCGACGTTGTTGACGCGCTGTCGGTGGACGCAGAGCACCTGGTGGACCTCTCGGCCGGAGACGTCTCGGACGGATCCCTGGCCCACGCGGTGGCACTGCCGGCGCCCGGTCTGCACGACACGAAGTCGCGCAAGGCGGCCGTTGGCTTTGGCGCCCTCGTGGTGGGGATACTTGCCATCTCGGCAAGCCTGCTCGCCGCTGGCACCGGGGTTGCGTTGGACGTGTCGGTTGCAACCGGGTTTGCGATTGGCGCCGTTGGCGCGGGCATCGTGTTTGCGCTCTCGCGTCGCTAGCGCGGCTGACGCATGGAGATCCGGCCCAATGAGCTGAGCGATCCCGGCGAACGGGCGGCCTGGACGCGCGTCGAGACGCTGTTTGCGGGCCTCGACGAGGTGGCGCCACCCGCCTTGATGATGTCCGTGCGCAGCTCGCTCACTCAGGAGGAGCGCGCGGACTTGCTTGACCGGGCGGAGACCCTGGTTGAAGGACTCGGGCGGGGCGAACTGCTGCACGCCGCCACCGAGCATTTGGAGGCGGCCCTCTCGGCGCGGCTCGGCGGGCAGGCGTACCGCTACGCCGCCAGCACCGGCCGCCCGGAGGACCTCGCCGCGATCATGCGTGCGCTGCACGACCTGCTGCTCGCAACCGTCGTAGAGGATCGGCTGGCGCGCGACGACGCTGACCGGCTGGGCGCCGATGGCCGGCTCGTGTTGGGCCTCGAACCTGCGGATGGCCTGCCGTCCGCGTTGGCGGCGCCCAGCGCCGTGGTCATCGAGGAACCAAGCGAGGCAGACTGGGCAGACGCAGCTGCGGGTCCCACGGCCGTCGATCCCGACGCGAGCGTCATCGGCAGCCGACGCACGGTCGCCGCTGGCCTGTGGGGCACGGGTGTGATCGTGGCGGTCAGCATGCTGGCGATCGGTTTCAGCGGCGGCAATCCAGCGCTCGGGGTCGGCGGCGCTGTGGTTGCGCTGCTGGTGGCCGGGAGGTTCGCCAACCGCCGCTGACGCCCTGCGTGGAGCCCGAGCGGCCTCGGCGGTGCGCCCGAACGAGGCGGGGCACCGAGGCGCACAGCAGCCAACTACTTCGGCGTGGCCCGAAGCACCTGCGGGTACGCACCGGAGGGACACCTTCCTTCCCCGTGCGAGCGCGGTGCCGACCGCCTCAGCCGGTGGCGTGGAGCCCGATCGGGCGCCACCCGCCTGACGGGTGCGCGTGCGCGCAAGACCCCGGCGCGCCGGACGAAGCCGCCAGCACGAGCGGGGCGGATCTCCGTGGCTCAGCCCCGCCTAGCTTTTCACCGCCGAGTACACCCACCGCGCGTCGCTCTGCGCGCTAAGGATCGTCTTGCCCTCCCAGTCAACCGTGCACTGGACCCGGTAGTACAGCTTGGTCAGCGATGGGCTGGCCGTCTCGCTCCACGTATGGGGTCCACCGGCGCCGATGGTGGCTGCCTTCACCGTGCCGCGCACCAGCGGGACCAAGGAGAGGTTGCTCGCGGCCGATCGAGCAATCAGATACCCGTTGAAATGCGAGGTCTGGCAAGCACTCCACGTCAGCACGTTGGAGGTGGGCTTGGCCGTGACCGTGAGGGTGAGCACCCCCACCGGACGCTTGAAGCTCACCACTGGGAAGCTTTCGGCCAACAGGTGCTTGCCGCTGTCCACGCAGAAGATGCGGTAGAAGTCCGCCGCTCCCGGCGGCGGGGCGCCGTCCACGTAGGCCGGCGGGCCGCCTTGGCCAACGGTATCGATCGCAGCGTCATTTCCGGCAAGCGGGTACGTGATGGCGTTGTCGGGCGACCGGGCGACAAGGTAGGCCCCGCCTCCTGCAGGGAACATGCATGCGGTCCACGTCAAGGCGGCATGGCCGCCGGCGCTGTCGATGGCGACCTGGAATGCCAAGATCGGTGCCGGTGTCGGCGTGGGCTTCGGTGTCGGCGCGGGAGTGGGCTTCGGTGTCGGCGCGACGGTGGCCGCGGCGGTTGGGGCGCTGCTCGGCGACGGGCTATCCGTGGCGATGGGGGCCCCCGTGTCAGAGGGGACGCCCGAGTCGCCGGGCGCGGCGGTCACCGCGGCGGGGCTGCCGGACGAGCCGCTCGAAGGGACGCCGGTGGGCACGACAGCCGCACTGCTGGGCGAGGGGGCAGGTGTGGCCGCGGCGGGTGCGCCAGCGGGTCGGCTCGCGACAAGCCAGACGAACACCAGCAAGGCGATGCCCAGGAACAGCGCTAACACGACGGTGGAGCGGCTGATCCTCTTGCGCACGGTCGATCCTCGCTGCTGCCCCCGCATGGACATGCGGTGGCGAAATCGTAGCGCCGCGCGAGGACGTCCCGTTGCCCCATGCGGCCGGTGCGACAAGCTGCCGCGCAGGTACGGCGGCGGTCTCAGCCGGTGGCGCGCAGCCGCCGGAGGATCTCCTCGTGGAGGTGCCCGTTAGAGCCCACGAACGACGGCGCGTCGATGCGGCGCTCGCCGTTCACGTCGGTGACGCGGCCGCCGGCCTCCTCGATCACCACCACGGGTCCGGCGAGGTCCCAGGGGTACATCCCCACCTCGAACATGGCCTCGGCGGCACCCTCCGCCACCAGCGCGTAGCCCCAGAAGTCGCCGAAGCCGCGCTCGCGCCAGGCGTCTGAGATCAGCGCGTCAAAACCGGGCATCAGCCCCGAGCGTGCCGTCTCGCGCGACGACCCGTAGAGCAGCTGCGAGTCCGCGAGGTTCGTCACGCGCGACACGTGGATCTGCCGCTCCCCGTCAAGCCCCCGGGACCACGCTCCGCCGCCGCGGTACGCAAACCAGCGCTGGCGCATCGCGGGCGCGGAGATCACTCCCACCTGCAATTCGCCCTCGTGCTCGATGCCGATGAGCGTCCCAAACAGCGGCACGCCGCGGATGAAGTTGTGGGTCCCGTCAATGGGGTCGATGTACCAGCGCGTGGGCGCATCGCCATCGGCCGTCCCGTACTCCTCGCCCACAAGGCCGTGCGCGGGGTAGCGCGCCGTGATCATCGCGCGGATCTCGCGCTCAATCCCTTGGTCCGCAATGGTCACAAACGATCGGTCGGGCTTGCGCTCAAGGTCAAGGTCGCGCCGGAAGTGGCGCATCGCAATCTCGTCGGCCACGTCGCAGGCCGCAAGCGCAAGCGCAAGCCACTCGCGCAGCGTGGCCTCCGGGACTCGGGCAAGCGAGGCGGACCAGGCGGGACCAAATTCGGCGTCACTCATGCCCAAGATGATGCCCGCTCTCAGGCCTTCACGCGGGCGCTGGCCGGGTCAAACAGGGGCTCCTTGGCCACGTCGAACCCAACCCAGGTGCCAAAGACGTCCACCTCGCCCCGGGTGCCGATGGCCGCGCCAGACGGCAGGTACGCATACGCGATGCTGCGCTCAACGGTGAAGCCATACCCGCCCGAGGTGACGCGGCCCACAACGCGCCCGTCAATCCGCACCGGCTCGTTGCCAAGGCAGACCGAGCGCGGATCGTCCAGCACAAGGCATCGCAAACGCTTGCGAGGTCCGGCGTCCTTCGCGGCCAGCAGTGCCTCGCTGCCCAGAAAGCGGCCCTTGTCCAGACGCACCGCAAAGCCCAGACCGGCCTCAAAGGGCGTCTCCTCGGGCGTGATGTCGGCGGCCCAGGCGCGGTAGCCCTTCTCCAGGCGCAGGGCGTCGATGGCGCGATAGCCGCCGGCCACCATCCCGTGGGGGCCGCCCGCGGTCCACAGCGTGTCCCACAGGACGGCGCCGTATTCACTGGGCGCATACAGCTCCCAGCCAAGCTCGCCCACGTACGTCACGCGTACAGCCAGCAGCGGCACGTTGCCCACCGTGATCTGCCGCGCGGTGAGATACGGGAACGCCTCGTTGGACAGGTCGTCCGTGGTGGTGGCGGCCAGGATGTCGCGCGCCCGCGGCCCCCACAGGCCAAACGCCACCCGAGACGACGTGAGGTCGCTGATCAGGACCGAGCCGTCTGTGGGCGCGTGCTTGCGGATCCACGCCGAGTCGTGGTTGCCAAACGCGGTCCCGGTGACCAGCAGGAATCGGTCCTCGGCCGTGCGCGTGACGGTGA
>CAIXZV010000004.1 GCA_903924005.1 uncultured Chloroflexota bacterium
GACCCGGCGCCGGTGCCGGCGAGGGGCTGCCCCCAGCCGTCGTACCGGTACACCGCGGCGCAGGCGGTCCCCGACGCCCCCAGGAGCGCCGACGCGCCGCCCGAGCCCCCGAAGAGCGCCCAGGTGACGGCGGCCGACGCCGAGTCCCGCCAGGAGAGCCGCTCCCCGGCGGGGCCGACGAGCGACGTGCGGGACGCGGACCCGCCGGCGTCGGCGTGCTCGACGCCGTACACGGCGCCCGAGGCCCCGGCGTACCGGTATGAATCGGAGGCGGCGCCCTCAGCGCGGGCGTCGAGGCGGCCGAGGGCGTCGTACGAGAGGGACGCCGCGGACCCGGAGCCGGACGGCGGGGTGATCCCCGAGAGGCGCCCCAGGGCGTCGTACGAGTACGACGTGAGGTCCGAGGAGCCGTCGGCCTGGCTCGCCATGGCGCCGAACGCGTCCCAGACGAAGGACGTCGTCACCGGGGTCCCGGACGGGTCCACGGTCTGGGAGGCGAGCTGGTCCGAGCGGTCGTACAGGTACGACGTCGTGACGGACCCGTCGGCCTTGAGCACCCGGTTGCCGTCGAGGTCGTACCGGTACGAGCGCGCCCCGAGGCCCGACTCGGAGGCGAGCCTGCCCAGGCCGTCGTAGGCGTAGGAGGCGGTGCCCGTGTAGCCGGGGGAGGCGGCGGAGCCGGGGAGCGAGCGGCTGTCGGAGACCACGCTGCCGGCGCGGTCGCGGGACTGGCCGAGCGATCCCACGACCACCGGCGAGGTGGCCGGGTTCGAGACGAGGTCCGCCCCCGCGGGCCGGCGGGCGGCGTCGTACAGGGCGACCTGCGCGAGCGGATCGGCGGAGGGCAGCGTGCGCGAGGCGAGCAGGCCGTCGAGGCGCCAGGCCTGCGCGACGGCGCCCGACGCGTACCCCGCCGGGCCCTCGGCGGACGCGAGCCGCCCGGCCCAGTCGTACGAGAAGGACGAGGTCCCGAGGGCGCCCGCCCCCGAGCCGTCCGTCCTGGAGGCGAGCGTGCCGTCGGGGTTCCACGCCATCGCGGACTGCACGACGGCGCCGGAGCCGGTGTCCCGCGACACCGACGCGAGGCGGCCGGGTTCACGTCGAGGCGCTGAAGACTTCGCGGACTTCTCGGTGGAGGTGGCTTCGGACCCATTGATCGACGGCCTCGATGAAGATGCCGCAGCCTACTTCAACGTCGTCGAAGTCCAGACCATCCGCCGCCGGCCCAAACTGATGTTGCGAGCCCACAATCCAGATGCCGGACGGTTGCCGTCGAATCCATACGAGCCCAGCCTCGTCGGATTCCATGGACTCGAACATGAAGTCAGTCTCATCGACGCGCGCGCTGAGCAGCCAGCGCTCCAAGGCGACCCTAAGCTCGACGATCGGAAATAGCGGTTCGGCGTAGACGGACCGTGAGCCGACAGCGACTGTCAAGGTCGCCACGACGCCCAGCAGAAGGTCATATCGATCCCTCAGCGTCTTTCGCTCGAAGACAGCATCAGAGAACGCGATCTCGAGCACGGCTACCTCACGGGATAGGCGGTGATGATTCGCCCATCATTCGAAACGACAATCTTCACGAGGGACTGGCCTCCCGTGCCGACGGTTGTTCCAACGTCGGCTCTGATGATGAAGGCATCCGCGGCACCCCCATTGTTCGACAGGAACCTAGCGGCGTCTGACCTCAGGGCGTCGGCCACGGTGGCCGAAATGTCGACACCCTGAGCCCACTTGTTCCACCTGCCACCCGCACCGGGCAGGTGCTTAGGAGAGACCGTCCAGTCGCCGACGTTGTCCGCTGCCTTGAATGCCGCACTTGATGCGTCAGCCAACGCAGACCCAGCGCTATCCGCCGCCGCGCTCTCCGCAACCCTGAAGGCCCCGCTGAGGCGGCCCGCCCCCGCGGTGATGACCTTCGGTCCCACCACCGCCCCGGCGACGATGGACGACCAGAACTCGGCCTTGTCGTGGTCGCTCATCGCCTGCATCGCCCCCCAGCCGCGGCCGAGGTTCCCCAGCGGGTCGCTGAGCCCGCTCGCACGCCCCAGGGCCGCGATGGAGCCGCCGGGGTTGCCCGCCAGCGCCCGGAACCCGTCAGGGATCTTGTCGAGGTTGCCGATGATGTGCTGGCCGAGGTGCACCACGCCCCCGACGGTGCCGTTCCAGACCCCGAACAACTC
>CAIXZV010000005.1 GCA_903924005.1 uncultured Chloroflexota bacterium
CGCTGCAGGCGGTCAAAGACCGCGCGGTCGGCGGGGAGCAGGTCTCGGGTGCCCCGGGGGGCGCGATAAGTTGGCATCGGCGCTGAGTCTACGGCTGGCGGTCGATCCCGCGCCAACACGCCGCTGACTCCGACGCAGCCGCTGGCCTCACGGCACGCCTGCGAACGAGACACCGGATCGAGCGTCCGGCCTCCCGCGGAGCGATAACGTGCGCAGCAATAGCGTTATGCTCCGCCCACCAGTTGCTGCCGTGCCGCGTTGGGCCTCCCAGACGGTCGGCGGAGGGGCAGGAGGGATGCTGTACATGCATCAGCGGTTCGGGCGGATCGCGACTGCGATGCTGGCGAGTGCGACGCTGGCGGTTCTGGTGTCAGGGCCGGCCGCGGGTGCGGCGCGAGTGCCTGTCCCGCCGCAGCCGGCGCTCGGCGCCTCGCCGGCCGACATTGCCCCGGCTCTCAGCCCCGACGGGGTGTTCCGCGGGGCGCCCGGGGTCCGCGGGACTGTCGACACCCACGCCTGGACGCTTGTGAGCAACTTGTCGTCCGGCGAGGCGCCGCGGTTCGCGCCTGCCTCAGCCGTCCCAGCCCCCGCAGCTGCCGGCGACGTCTGGTCCGCCGTCGGCCCTAATGGAACCGGGGCACCGACCGGGGGCGTCGCCGCGATCGCGGTCTCGGGCAGCAACATCTACATCGGCGGCGCCTTCGTCAACGCAGACGGTATTCCCCAGGCAGACTTTCTCGTCAAGTGGAACGGCACCGCGTGGTCTGCCCTTGGCTCGAGCAGCGATGGGACGAATGGGGCGCTGAACAGCGGCGTCAACGCCTTCGCGTTCATCGGCAGCGACCTCTATGTCGGCGGCTCGTTCACGGATGCTGCCGGCATCCCTGAGGCGGACTTCATCACGAAGTGGAGCGGCAGCACCTGGTCCGCGCTCGGCTCGGACGGTGCGGGCAACGGCGCCCTCCGCCAAGGGACGCCCGGCAAAGGGGGCTATGTCCGCGCCCTGGCTGTGGCCGGCATTGACCTCTACGTGGGCGGCGACTTTTGGGAAGCCGGCACCGATATCGCAGCCGGAAACGTCGCGAAGTGGGACGGAAGCACTTGGTCAGCCTTGGGCAACAACGGCTCAGGCGGCCCGGCCCTCGCCGTCTACCCAGTCTTCGCGCTCGCCTTTGTCGGCAGCGATTTGTACGTCGGCGGCCAGTTCACCGACGTCATGAACGATCCCATGATGGCGTACCTCGCGCGGTGGGACGGGAGCTCGTGGTCAGCTGTGGGCTCGAACGGCTCCAGCGGGCCTGCCATCAACACCATCGTCTACACCCTCGCGGTCAACGGCAGCAACCTCTACGTCGGCGGCGCTTTCACCAACGCCGGCGGCATCGCGGAAGCCGACCACGTCGCCAAGTGGAGCGGCTCCGCCTGGTCGGCACTAGGCTCGAACGGCGCCGGCGATGGTGCGCTTGGCGGCGACGCCTACGGCCTTGCCGTTTCTGGCGCCGACATCTACGTCGCCGGGGAGTTCACGAATGCGGCAGGGATCCCCGAGGCCGACTACGTCGCGCTTTGGGATGGCGTCACATGGTCGGCGCTGGGCTCAAACGGCACCGGCGACGGCGCCCTGAACGCATACGCCCACGGGATCGCACAGGACGGCACGAGCGTCTACGTCGGCGGCATCTTCCAGAACGCCGCGGGCGTCGCCACGGCCGACTACCTTGCCGCCTGGGGCCCCGCCCCGGCCTTCGTGGCGATCCATCGTCCTGATGGTCGCATCCGGCTGGGCACAGGGATCTACGCTGGCGACAACATCTACAACGCCACGGGTGCGGGCCAAGGTCGGACCGGGTACGCCAAGCGGGGCGTGGTCATCGCCTTCGGGATCTCGATCCAGAATGACGGCAACGTCGCCGACGCGTTCAGGGTGAAGGCGACCGGGGCGGCCACGACCCGGTACACCGTGAAGTACTACCGCGGCTCGACGGACATCACCGCGAAGGTGTTGGCGGGGACATACCGCACCACCTCGCTGGCGCCGGGGGCTGCGTACGTCATCACCGCCAAGGTCACCGTGCGCTGGACGGCAACGATCGGCTCGAGCGTGACGCGCCTGGTGGCGGTGACCTCGGTCGGCGAAACCGCCAAGAAGGACGTTGTCAAACTAGTCGGCAAGCGCAAGTAGCAACGCCGAGGCACGGCTACCGGCTCACGAGGTGCCGCCCTTTCTAACCTTCACGTTCGCGTCAAGGTGAAGGTAGGATGACAACAATGTCCCATGACGCCCCCGCCATCCCCAAACTCCTGCGCATCCAGGAGGTCGCAGCCGAGACCGGCCTGACCATGCGGTCCATCCGCTACTACGAGGAGATGGGGCTTCTGGCGCCGGCCGCACGATCCGAGGGCGCCTACCGCCTGTTTGACACCGACGATCTGGAGCGCCTTCGCTTCATCGCCGGGCTGCGCAACGACGCCGGGTTCTCGCTCGCGGAGATTGGACAACTGCTTGAGGACGAGCAGACGCGACAGCGCAACCGAGAGCGGTTCCGCGCCACCGCAGATCCTGCCGAGCGGGCCGCCGTCCTCGGTGACGCGCTTGAGCGGGTGGAGCGCCAAATTGCCACCCTTGAGCGCAAGCGAGAGCGCCTCGCCGACATGATTGATGACGCACAGCGTCGACGTGCACACCTGCGTGGCCATCTCGAGGATGTGCTTGCCGGGCGGGATCCCCAACATGACACGGCTGGTGAGCGATGAGCACGTCGCGCTCGGGTGCCACGAGGACGCTCAGGCAGGGCGGGAAGGCGTTTGGCCACCGTAACTACCGGCTGTTCTTCACCGGCCAGGCCATCTCGGTTGTGGGCACCTGGATGCAGCAGGTGGCGCAGGGCTGGCTGGTCCTGGAACTCACCAACGATCCTATCTACCTGGGGCTCGTCTCGGCCATCGCCTTCTCGCCGGTGCTGGTCCTGGGCCTCTTTGGCGGTCTGGTCGCGGACGCACTCCCCAAGCGCCAGACCCTCATGGCGACGCAGGCGATCCAGATGTTGCTTGCGTTTGTGCTCTTCGGTCTCGCCGTCACGCACAACGTACAGGTTTGGCACATCCTGGTCCTGGCCGGGCTGCTGGGCATCACTAACGCTGTCGACATGCCCACGCGGCAAGCGTTTGCGGTTGAGATGGTTGGAAGGGACGACGTCGCCAACGCGGTTGCGCTCAACTCCGCCATGTTCAACGGCGCCCGCATTCTGGGCCCTGCCCTCGCGGGCCTCGCAATCGGCGTCTTCGGCATCCCCATCGCGTTCCTGCTCAACGGCCTGAGCTTCCTCGCCGTGATCGCCGCCTACTCGCTCATGCGCGTTGACGACCTGCACCTGCCGCCGCGCCGGCCTCGACCCGGCTCCATCCGCGAGGTTCGCCAGACGCTGGCAGAGGGCCTGCGGTACGTCCGGCACACGCCCGTCGTGCTGCTCGCAACCGTCATGGTGGGGACCGTCTCCACGTTTGGGATGAACTTTGGCGTCATCGTGCCCGCTATGGCCCGCGACGTCCTGCACACCGACGCCACGGGCTACGGTTTCCTCATGGCTGCCACCGGCATCGGGTCGCTCACCGCCTCGCTCGGCATCGCCTTTGGGGGACGCCCTCGGGCAGCGCTCATCAGCATCGGCGCCGTGATCCTCGGCGCAGGGCTCGTGGTCGCTGCGGCAATCGGCGTCTTCTGGCTGGCGCTGCCGGTCATGGCTGTGGTGGGCTTTGGCGCCGTCTCGATGGCCGCAACCGCCAACACCACCATTCAGATGGCGGTCCCAGACGAGCTTCGCGGCCGCGTGATCAGCGTCTACACCACCGTCTTTGTGGGCTCGACACCGCTGGGCGGCCTCATCGTCGGCTCCATCGCCTCACGGTTTGGCGTGCATGCGTCGCTGTTTGTCGGCGGCATCGCCTGCGTCATCGCTGGCGGGCTCGGGATCCTCTGGATGCGCCGCATCCGGGCAGACGAGGCGTCCGTGCGCCGGGAGCGGGCAGCAGAGCTCGCCGCGGAGCGGGCAGCCGAGGGCGCAGCCGCTAACTGAGCTCGCGTTGGACCGAGAGCACGTCTTTGAGCTGCTCCACTCGACCCATCACCTTGGCCAGCTGGGCCACGGACGCCACCTGGAGCGTCATGGCAACGGCCGCCGTGTGGTCCTGGCTGACCGACACATTGGCGGCAAGGATGTTGACCCGGTTCTCGGCCATGATCTGCGTGATATCGGAGAGAAGCCCGGTGCGGTCATACGCTTCAACCCGGATGGCAATGGGGTAGGTCTGCGCGGGGGCGGACTCCCACTCCACATCGATCAGGCGCGACACCTCGCGCTCGTTGCTCACCGTGCTGCAGGTGCGCAGGTGGACCGTGATCCCCTTGCCCCGTGTGATGAAGCCCGAGATGGGATCCCCGGGGATCGGGTGGCAGCACTTGGCAAACCGAACCAGCAGGTCGCCAACCCCTTTGACGCGCACGCCGCCGGTCCGGGCGGGCTGCGGCGGGGCAACCGTGGGGAGCGCCGCCTGCCCGTCGTCCAGGACCCCAAGACGCATCACCACCTGCTGGGCGGAGATGGCCCCGTACCCCACTGCCGCGTAGAAGTCGTCCAGCGTCTCGTGCTGGTACTGCTTGGCAACCTCGGCGAGACGGTCGTGGCCGATGGCAGCGGAACTGGTCCGCGCCAGACGCCGCAGCTCGCGGTCAACCGCCTCACGCCCGTGGATGATGTTCTCTGCGCGGTCCTTCTTCTTGAACCACTGGCGGATCTTCTCCCGGGCGTGGGAGGTCCGGACCAGATTCATCCAGTCGCGCGACGGGCCGTGCTCGCCCTTGGTGGTGACAATCTCCACGATGTCGCCGTTCTTGAGCCGGTAGTCAAGCGGCACAAGCCGGTTGTTGACCTTGGCGCCGATCGTGCGGTGGCCGATGTCGGTGTGGATCCGGTAGGCGAAGTCCAAGGGCGTCGCCCCGGCCGGCAGGTCCTTCACGTCGCCTCGGGGCGTGAACACGAAGACCTGGTCCTGGAAGATGTCGAGCTTGATGCCCTCAACAAACTCCGTGGCATCGGACTCGCTGACGTCCCGCTGCCATTCCATGAGCTGGCGCAGCCACGCAAGCTTTGCGTCGTAGTCGCGCTCGGCCTTGGAGCCCTCCTTGTACCGCCAGTGCGCCGCGATCCCTACCTCTGACACCTGGTGCATCTGGTGGGTCCGGATCTGGATCTCAAGGGGCTTTGCGTCAAACGCGATGACCGCGGTGTGGAGCGATTGGTACAGGTTGTTCTTGGGGACGGCGATGTAGTCGTCAAACTGGCCCGGGATGGGCCGCCACAGCGCGTGCACGATGCCAAGTGCGCCGTAGCAATCGCGGATCTCGTCCACGAGCAGCCGGATGGCGTAGACGTCGTAGATCTCGCCAAACTCCGCGCCCTTGCGCTGCATCTTCTTCCAGATGCTGTAGATGTGTTTGGGCCTGCCCTGGAGGTCCGCCTTGATGCCGGCCTCCGCCAGCCGCGGCTTCAGCTCGTCAATTGCGCGCTCGATAAACGCCTCGCGCCCTTTGCGCCGGGTGTCGAGGAGCTTTGCCAGCTCGTGGAACGTGTCTGGCTCCAGGGCCTTGAACGCGAGGTCTTCCAGTTCCCACTTGATCTGCCAGATCCCCAGACGCTCAGCCAGCGGGGCGTAGATCTCCAGCGTCTGGCGGGCAATCCGCTGCTGCTTCTCGGTTGGCAGGGCGCCGAGCGTGCGCATGTTGTGC
>CAIXZV010000006.1 GCA_903924005.1 uncultured Chloroflexota bacterium
ACTTCGATGGACGGGGCCGGGGCCCACGCGCCAAGCGGACCGCCGTGGACATCCACGACAGTGGGCAATGGCTCGTCATCGCGCGCACCGGCGGGCGAGGCGATCCACGTGTCGATGGGGCCGCCCGGACCCGGCACCTGCACCTGGCGCATCGTGGGCCAGGCGAGATCGCGAGCCCAGCGGCCGCCGATGCTGGTGCGGATCGTGGGCAGTCCGCCGCTGACCGGCACCGTGACAAGCTCCACAGGGCCGCTGCCGATGGTGGCGAGGAACGTCACCACCGGGTTGCCCGCGGTAGCGGTGGCCACGGCCAGGCTGAACGCGGCGACCTCGCCCTCGGTCAGCGGTTCCGGCTGGCCGGTTCCGCGCCCGGACGCGGGGTCAACGCCAAACCGCCAGGGCATCGACAGACCGCGGTCCGACACCGTGGCAATGATCGTGCGCTCATCGGCCCAGCACGGCGTGCTCCGCTGCGACGCCGTCCAGCCGTGGAGGTCCGTGTCAAGCCAGGCGCCAATCGGCCGGTCGAGGTGTGGCGCCAGCGGCCAAGCCGGTCCGCTGCCGTCGGCCGGGCCCACCAGGAGCGTAGGGCTCTGGTCATCCAGCGCGTCGGCGTCAGGCCAACCCACGGCCGCAAGCCACCGGCCGTCCGGGGACCAGGCGGGCGCGGAGACGTCACCGCCTGCGGCCAGCACCTCGGCGGGCTTGGCAATTTCGGCGGGCTCGGCTGTTCCGGCCTTTTCGGCAGCGGCGGCAGACACCGCCCAGATGCTCCGGCGCGGGTGCAGGTCGGCATCGGCCCGCGGGTCAGCGGCAAAGGCGATGCGCGTCCCGTCGGGGCTCCACGCAAGACCGGTGACGTCCCAGTCCTCGCTGGTGAGCTGGTGCAGCTTCGCGCGCGAGCCAAGTCCGGTCACAAACAGCTGCGTCCGCCGGTCCTGATGACCGGCCTCGTCCCAGCGCCAGTCAATCCGCGTCATGCGCCGGGCAAGCGGCTCCTCACCCCTGGGCGGCTCTCCGCCAACGATAAACCTGAGGCGGTCCTCCTCCATGGCGAGCGCAAGCCGGCGGCCATCCGGCGACCAGGCCACGGCCGACACGGCGCGTCGTTGCGGCGTGTGCAGCGCGCGCAGTTTGCCGGGGGTCCCGTCAGCCAGCACCGCCAGCACCATGACGCAGCCACCGCCCTTCGTCGTTGAGCGCTTGAAGGCGATGCGGCGCCCGTCAGGCGCTATCCGCGGGTATGTGTCGCGGACGGCCCCCGAGGTCAGCCTCGCTGGCTTGCGACTCCCAACCAGCGGCACAAGCCAGAGATGCGACCGATAGCGCCGCCCGGCCACAAACCGGCGCACAACCACAGCAAACCGGCCGTCCGGCGCCACGTCGTGCTCTTCAAGCACAACCTGACTGCGGATGACGCTGGAGGGATTGGCATGCGGCGACATGCCGAAAGCATAGGCTGAGCGGGGGCGCGCTTGACCGCCCCGCGGGCCGCAGCACGGCGCTCTCTGTGCGGCTCGTCGCGGCGCGGTGTAGTGTCGCGCCGTGACCGCCCCGCTCTCCGCCTGGCACAACCCGCTCCCGCCTGGTTTCCGCTGGCCGGACGGCGTCCGCGCGGCCGCCTGCTTCACGTTTGACCTGGATGCGGAAAGCCCCATCCTCTTCGAGCACCCCGAGGCCGCCGGCTGGCTGGACGTCATGACGCACCAGGCGTACGGCCCGCGGACCGGCGTCCCCCGGCTGCTGCGGATCCTGGACCGCCAGGGGATCCGGGCCACGTTCTTCGTCCCGGGCTACACCGCGGAGCGCTGGCCTGGCACCGTGCGCGACATCCGCGATGCCGGCCACGAGATCGCCTGCCACGGCTATCTGCACGAGGGGGCCCACAGCGCGCCCGACGAGGCAACCGAGGAGCGGCGTCTGCTCCGCGCGCTCGAGGCGCTGGACACGGTTGCGGGCGTCAGGCCCGCTGGGTACCGCGCGCCGATGTGGGAGCTCTCGTATCGGCTGCCGGCGCTGCTCGCCAAGCACGGCTTCCGCTACGACAGCGGCCTGATGGATGCCGACCACCCATATCGGCTGGCGGTCTCGGCGGAGCCCGGCGCGCCCAGCATCATCGAGCTGCCGGCGCATTGGGCGCTCGATGACTGGGAGCCCTACAACTACCTGCCGGGGATCACCGGGACGGGGCTCATCGCAAGCCCCGCGGACGTCATCGCCCGCTGGAGCCTTGAGCTTGACGCGCTCACCGATGAGGGCGGTCTGTTCATGCTGACGAACCACCCGTTTGTGTCTGGGCGCGCCTCACGGGCCGCCGGGCTGGAGCGGCTGATCGCCCGCGCCAAGAACACCGACGGCCTGTGGATTGCGACGGCCGGCGAGATCGCCGCCCACACCGAGACGCTGGCCCTAGAGCCTGTCGTCCACGTGCAGCCGGCGATCCCGCAGGAGCCCTGATCGCGCTTCTGGTTACGCGCCTTACGCGGCCTTGACGGCCTTGCGTGCGCCAAACCAGTAGATGAGGAACGCCACGCCGCCGCCCACGTAGTAGGCGAGGTCGGCGCCGTGGAGATAGTTGGCCGTGATGTAGTTGAACGGCCCGCCCCACGTGAACCCGAGCGACGAGTTCTGGAACGGGATGCCCACCACAAAGCCCACGATCAGCGCCACAAGCCCGATGGTCCCCATCGGCAGCTGCGAGAAGTTGACGATGGAGCTTGCGTCGGCCTTGCGTCCGCGCAGATACCAGTCGGCCAAGACCACGCCGACAAACGGGGTGATCCAGTAACTGATGAACAGGATGAAGTTGATGAAGTTGCCGGCGAAATCGCCGTTGTACTGCAGGAACAGCGTAAACAGGAAGCCCAGCACGGCCACGGCCGCTGCCGAGTAGACGCGCGGGATCTTCAGACCGGCCGCCTGAAGCGACAGGGATCCGGTGTAGTCGTTCATCGCGTTGACCGCGACCGTCCCGATGGCGATGGCCACCATGGCGAGCGCCGCCGCCAGCGAGCCGCTGCCGCCAAGCACGGCGTAGATCGTGTCGCTGGACTCGCCGCCGGTTGCTGCGCCCGCCACCAGCAGGCCCAGGATCTCCAGCCACGCCGATGCGATGGCCATGCCGCCAAGCGTGTACCAGAACACCTTGCCCGTGTCGGTGCTTGAAGGCAGGTAGCGCGAGTAGTCCGAGGCGTACAGGCACCAGGCCAGCACAAAGCTCGCCACGATGGCGACGTAGCCGATGAACGCGCCGATCTGGTCGAGGCCGGAGAAGCCGTCGGCGAGCGTCATGTCGCCCTTCCCCAACACCGAGATGGTGAGGATGATGAACATTGCGCCAAGGACGACGGCCATCCACTTCTCAAACTGGTGGATCGCCTCGTAGCCGATGATGCCAAGCGCGGCCTGGGCGGCCACGATGATGATCAGCGCGCCCCAGAACGGGAGGGCGGGGATGAGGATCGTGATGGCGATGGCGCCAAACACGCTGTTGATGCCGTCCCAACCGATGGTGCTAAACCAGTTGAGCAGCCCCGGCACCACGATGGACTTGCCAAACGGGAGCCGTGCGGCGGGCATCTGTGCAAGGCCAAGCTTCGGGCCCATCGTGCTCAGCAGGGCAACGAAGTAGGAGCCCACCACGTTGCCCACGACGATCGCCAGCAGCGACGTCAGGAAGCCCAGCTTGAGGAAGTCGGCGGTGACCAGCGTGCCGATGAAGAACGCCGCCGGCACCAGGTTTGGCGTGAACCAGACCGTGAACACCCGGCCAACCGAGCCGTAGCGGGACCCGTCCGGGATGGGGTCCATGCCGTGACCCTCAATGGACAAGTCGCCCTCGCGTGTGGGCATTCCCTCCGAGGACATCAGGTTTGATGTCATCTCCAGACCGTGCTCCCTTCCCTGCGCCAGCGCACCGTCGGTCCAGGGCGTCGCTCGTGGGCGGCAGCAGGGATGCAGCCCGCGGGAGGGGACGACAGGCGAGGCTGCGCGCGAGTCTCCGCGTTTGGCGGGTCCGCGTCAAGACGCTTTCATTGCGCTGACGCTTTCATTGCGCTGTTGAGGGCGTCTTCTCGGCGGGCGCTGCGCCAGGCCTTGGCGGTACTTCGGCTTGGTCCGAAGCATCTCGATTCGCACTCCGGAGGAGGGGTGTGCTCCAGGTGTGGCAGGTGACTGTGCTTCGGAGCAAGCCGAAGCAGTTTGGAACATTCCTGGCGAGCGAGTGACGCGGTCAACCGCCGAGAGGCGCAGCTGGTCGTCGTGCTGCGCTATCCCGCCCAGCCACATGGGCGAGCCGCATGCGATCGCCGACGTCAGGATCATCGACGACACTGGCTGTGAACCCGCTTGCGCAGGTAGGCATCCCCGCAGACGCCCTGCGCATCGATGCCGACGGCGCCGTCACGATGCCCGGGATCATCGACTGCGACGGCCGCCACGGGGTGACCAGCGGCGGTGGCGTCCAGGAGAAGGAGCCGCAGGACAACCAGCACGGCACGCTTGAGGAGTTGCGGATCATGGTGGAGGAGGCGGACCCCGTGCGGAACCGGCGTCCTGTGACGCGGATCTGATTATCCTGAGCCGCAATCGGATCGCCCAGCGCGGGCGGATCGTCAAGAACGTCATCGGCTGACCCGGTCTGCGCTGCCCAAGGAGCCTCGCCCCAATGCACGCCTCGCTCACCCGCATCGACCGTGTCGACGTGTTCGGCTTTGACCTCACCTACGTCCACGGCTCCTACGTGATGTCCGGCGGCCGGGTCGTGGAGCGCCTGCCGAGCACCATCGTGAGGGTCACCACAGCGGACGGCATCGAGGGCTACGGCGAGGCGTGCCCGCTGGGCGCCACGTACCTGCCCGCGTTTGGCGAGGGCGCGCGGGCCGCGCTGCGGGAGCTGGCGCCCGCAGTGATCGGCGCCGACGCCGCCAACCTCGCGCAGGTGGGCGAGCGCATGGACCGGACCCTGCGCGGCCACGGGTACGCGAAGAGCGCGCTCGACGTCGCGTGCTGGGACGTCTTCGGCCAGGCGGCGGGCGTGCCGGTGGCACACCTCCTGGGCGGCGTGCTCCAGACGGATCTGCCCCTGTACATGGCCGTGCCGATGGGGTCGCCTGCGGCGATGGCCGCGTTCGTTGAGGAGGAGCGCGGTCGCGGGACCCACCACTTCCAGCTCAAAGTGGGCGGCGCACCCGAGACCGACGCGGCCAGGGTGGAGGCGGTGATCGAGGCGCTCGGACCCGACGACGCGCTGGTGGCCGACGCGAACGGCGCCTGGCGCCGGCAGGACGCGATCACCGCTGCCCGCCTGCTGGAGCGGCACCAGCGCCTGCGCCTCGAGCAGCCCTGTCCCACGCTGGAGGAGTGCATCGCCGTCCGGCGTCTCACAACCCTGCCGATGGTCCTCGACGAGGTCATCACCGATCTCCAGGTGCTCGTGCGGGCGGCGGAGGCCGGCGCTATGGACCAGATCAACCTCAAGATCGGCCGTGTCGGCGGGCTCACCAAGGCGCGCCTGATCCGGGACGTCGCCGTGGAGTTGGGGATGCGCGTCATGATCGAGGACAGTTGGGGCGGCGACATCGTCTCGGCCGCTGTCAGCCACCTCGCGGCCGCCACGCCGCCGGACTCGCTGTTTGCCGTCTCGTTCATGAACGACTGGACCAACGAGCACGTCGCGGGCTACAACCCGCGCTCAGCAAACGGCCGCGGCCCGGTCTCCACGGGACCCGGTCTCGGCATCACGGTTGACGCGTCGCTGCTGGGGGAGCCAATCGCGACGTTCCGGGCGTAGATCGTCGGTCAGCCAATTTGCACGCCGGGCCGAGCGCCGGCGACACCATTGCGCAGTGCGCGTAGGATTCGCGACATCGCCCGACGCGTCGGCGATCCCCACCGGCGCGCCTGCGTCCCTCGAGGTGCGAGCCCATGTCTGGCGGATCGCCCGATCCTGCGGGGATGACCCCGGAACAGATCATCCATGAGGTGGGACAGCTCGACAGCGACATCCTCATCGAGGACCGCCTGCGGGAGGACGACGCCCTTCCTGACCTGATGCGCCAGGCATTCATCCGCGGTATCGGGCGGGATCCCGATGAGATGCGGAAGCGGCGAACGATCCTCTGGCGCGAGCTCGGTGCGCGGGGGATTGCGCTGCCTGTCCCGGCGAAGCCCGCGCCGGATCCAAAGCCGCCCACGCCCGGGTTCGATCCGACGCCTCCCAGTGCGTCACCCGGATCGGCGGATCCCGGGGATGACGAGCCTCGCTTGGACCTCGGCAACGGCGACGTGGACGCGCCTGCCGCCGCGCCCGGACCCCTCCCCTCCTGGCTCAGGATGCCGGGGGTTGCCATCGCCGCCATCGTCGTGCTGCTGTTGGCAGGTCTCGGGGTGAAGGCGTTGACCGCCGGGGCGCCCGGCGCAACCCCGGCGACCTCGACCGCCCCGTCCGTCCCGGCCGCATCTGCCGGCACATCGACCAGTCCGGCGAGCGCAGCGCCCACCGTCGTGGCCTCAGCTGCCCAGACAGCAGCGGCGGCCGGTCCGTGCGGGTCCAACGGCAGGTCCAACGGCGCGGAGAACCTCACGCTCACCGGCGCCGTGGCCGCGCACATCACCGACGACTGCGGCTACGGCGGGCCAAACCCAAACGTCACCCACTGCTCGGTCCAAGTGACGCGGTACGACAAGACCCGCAACAGCTACACGTACGACATGACCGGCGGGTTCTTCGCAAACGGCGTGCACTACGACCTCTCGATGCCGGGCTCCGGGATCGGGCCAAGCTATAGCCACAACCTCGCAACCCAGGATCAGACCACCGGCCAGGGCCACGTGACGATGCTTTCGTGGACGACCGGGTCTCCGGCCACGGCGGCGTCAGTCTGGCAGTCAACCAAGGCCGGAGTGATGAGCTGGACACCCTCGTCGGTGAGCTTCCAGAACGTGGTCGTAACGGCGTTCCCCAACTCCGCCAACCCGCAGGGCGCCGTGACACTCAACGGCACCTGGAAGGTCTACGGCTGCGCCGGAGGCTGATGCCCGTGCCGCGGCGCGGTTGTGCTTCGCCCGCCTACCGGAATGCGGCAGGACGGTGTCGGCGAAGTGCTCCAGGATGTCCGTTGTCGCCAAGCCCGGGACGTCCGCCACGATGACGCAGCCCGCGCCTGCGTCAATCAGGCGCCCGTATGTGTCGATGACCTCCTGCGGCCGCGCACCATGGCGCCCGTGCGGTAGTCAGCAAGCGGGGCAGATGAGCGGCAGCGAAGTGGCCGTTGGTATGGTGATGGTCGACACCCTGCCAACTGACCACTATTCTGACCACATGGCAAAGACCGTGACGGCAACCGAGGCAAAGGCGCACATCCTCTCCCTGCTTGACGAGGTGGAGGCGGGCGAAGAGGTGGAGATCACGCGCCACGGCCGACTGGTGGCGCGGCTGGTGCCGGCGCGCGGGGCGGCTGCGCTCAAGGGCAAGTACGCGGGCCTGATTTGGACCAACGTGACAAACGAGGAGGAGTCGTTCTCCACTGGCGAGGTCTGGTCCTCTGACGAGGACAACCTGGCATGACCGTCCTTCTCGATACCCACGCGCTGTACTGGTGGGCGGCAGAGCCCGCGCGCCTCTCGCTGCGGGCCGCCGGCGTCATCGAGTCCGCCGGTGATCTTGCGGTTGCGGCCATCACGTGGTGGGAGCTCGCGTGGCTGGTGCGCCGCGGGCGGATTGGCGCGGGTGTGCCCGCGCGGACGCTGATTGCCAACCTCGCCCGCGACGTGCAGACGGTTCCGCTCACACCGTCGATTGCGGCCTCGGCCGCGGCCCTTGGCGACGCCTTCTCAAGCGATCCCGGTGATCGGCTGATCTACGCCACCGCGGTTGAGCACGGGTGGCAGCTCATCAGCAAGGACGCGCGCTTCCACGCGCACGATGCCGAGGGCAAGACGGTCATCTGGTAGGCGGCGGCCAGCAGCGGGTCAGCTCGCGGGCAGCAACCTCGAGAGCACGTCGATCTCCGTCGCGGGTCAGCCCGCCTGCAGCACCACCGTCACCTCGCCCGACGCCGCCACGGCGAGCGGGATGATTGTCAGCGGGGTGGGCGCGGGGCCGCTCAGCACGGCTGCCTGGTTGGCCGGGTCGAAACGCGCGGTGTGGCACGGGCACTGGATGATCTGGGTGGCGTCATCCCAGCCAACGGTGCACCGGCCATGCGTGCACGTGGCGCTATACCCAACCACCGATCCGTCGGCGAGCCGCACCATGATCCCAGGACCCCCCGGGTTCATGGCATACGGCGCCTCAAACGGGATGGTGAAGGGCCGAGCCCTGACGGCGCCGAAGTCGGCAAGGTTGCCAATCACGGGGCCGGCGCTTCCGGGCGTGGCGGTTGCCGGAGCCGCGGTGGGTGCGGAGGTTGGGGCGGCAGTGGGCGGCGGCGGC
>CAIXZV010000007.1 GCA_903924005.1 uncultured Chloroflexota bacterium
ATCCCGTGCCTCATGTTGCTGGGTTGGAGTACGCCACACCGCTGCGACGGCAGCGGCCAGCAGGGGCCAGAAACGACGTTCGGAGGCCCAGCGAACCGGGCCTCCGAACGGTACCACTCGGGGTTCTGCGCTAGCCGACGGTGTCGGCAGACGCGCTGCGCGAGACTAGTTGGCGCCCAGGTAGGTGGCGAGGTTGTCCTTGGTCACGAGGACGTAGGGAACGTCCACGTAGTCGGCAACGGTCTTGCCGCTGACCAGATCAATGGCTGCGTCAATGCCGCCCTTGCCCTGGCCCTTGGCGTCCTGGAAGACGGTGGTGGCGAGATCGCCTGCCTGCATCGCGGCGAGGGCCTCGGAGGTGGCGTCAACGCCGCCCACGATGACGCCGGTGCCGGCTGTCAGCGCGATCTTGGCAGCCTTCAGCGCGTTGATGGCGCCGAGGGCCATCTCGTCGTTGTTGGCGCAGACAACCATGCCGGCCTTGAGGGTGCCGGACTGGATCCAGTTCTCGGTGATGGCCTGGGCCTTGGCGCGGTCCCAGTCGCCGGTCTGGGTCGAGACGACCTTCATGCCGGCGGCGGTGGCCTTCTCATTGCAGCCCTGGGTGCGGAGAACCGCGGCCTCGTTGGAGACCTGGCCCTCAAGGATGACCACGTCACCCTTGTTGCCGGCAAGCTTGGCGAGCTGATCCATCTCAACCTGGCCCGCGAAGAGCGAGTCAGAGCCGACGTACGGAACGCCCTTGATGGCCGGGTTGCGGTTCACGAAGACGATCGGGATACCGGCAGCCTTCGCAGCGTCAGCCATCGGCTGGGCAGCGCTGGTGTCAACCGGGACCACGATGATCGCGGAGACCTTCTGCGAGACGAAGTTCTCAACCTGAGTGAGCTGAGCGGCGACGTCGTCCTTGGCGTCCGTGATGGTGATCGTGACGCCCTTGGCTGTGGCCTCAGCCTTCATGCCGTCCTGAACGCGGCTCAGGAAGGTGTCGCTGTTCGGGAACGCGACGCCGATCTTGATCGCTGCGACGGGGGCAGCGGTGGGGGCGGCGCTGGGGGCCGGGGTGGCCGAGCTGCCGCAAGCGGCGACGATCGCGGCGCTGGCAAGCACGACGCTTGCGAGCCGGATCACTTTGTTCATGGCCATGTGTGCTCATCTCCTCCGAGCTACTTGATGGTTGATCACGTTGATCGAGGTCCGTCTGAGGGGTAGTTCCCCTCAGAAACGGGTGGCCTTAGTCCGCGTAATCGATTGCGTAGGCTAGCGGCACTCTGCCGTTACTGTCAACTCTTCTTCTGTGCCTCCCCGATACCGAGGGGCAACTCTGGTTGCAAGACGGCGGGAGGATCTGCGATTGCCACCGTGCGCGCGGACCCCAGCAGACCCCGAGCGGACCCCAGCGGACCCCGAGCGGACCCTACCAGTGGACCCCGAGCGGACGGCAGCGGACGGCATGCAACGCATGACTGGCCGCAGCGGATCAAGGAACCAAAGCCCTGGGCCGCAACCTGACATCGATGGCGCGAGGCGGCTTGAGCCGGCCTGGAGTCATCCAGTGCGTACGCGCGTGGCTACGGACTCACCAGAACGGTCAGGACATGGGTCACGGCCCAACCCCCGCCTGTCCAGGGCGACCGGCCGCGAGGCTTGTGTGGCGCCTTCCCCTCTTGCGTGACTCGTTCCCCTGTGGCCATGCATGGAGTGCATACCAACGGGCGTAGGCGCCCACGAGCCGCTAGCCAACCACCTCGTCCAGCTTGACCGGCCGGTTCTCCTTCCACGAGCGCGTGCAGGCCACGGCCAGACGCAGCGTCTCGTACGCGTCGTCCGGGCCCGGTCCCGGGACACGCCCTGCGCCAAGATCACCGAAGAACGACTCCATCTCGCGGCGGAACGCCACACCGAAGCGATCAGGGAAGTTGACGATGAGGTCGCCCTCAAAGCCGTTCTTGCGCGCGAGGGTCGCTGGCGTCTTCTGCCCGGCGTCCACGCTGACCTTGCCCACGGAGCCCATGACCTCGGCCCGGATGTCGTAGCCCCACTCGGAGTGGCGGGCCG
>CAIXZV010000008.1 GCA_903924005.1 uncultured Chloroflexota bacterium
GCGAGGAGTCATCGGCATCGGCTGCCGTCTTGGTGCCTTCTGCCCGGCTCCTGGTGGAGACCGATGCGCCGTTTCTTGCGCCGCCGGGCTCCCCAAAGGGCCGCAACATGCCGGCAAACGTGGCGATCACCGCGGCCTGGGTGGCGGGGAGGCGGGGGATTGCCCAGTCCGACGAGGCGGGTCTCGCCGCGTTTGGCGACAGCCTCGTTGCCGCGTACGATCGGGTGTTCGGCATCAGAACCCGCGACATACGGATCTGACCCAGAAGACTCTTGACAGGGCGTGTACCCACACCCACTCTCGCTCTGTCGGGCCTTGTCAAGGGGGGCACCTCGTGATGGCGGTTCATCGAGCCATTGGCAGCGGCTCCGGCATCCGGTTCCCCGCGGTATTCGTCCTGACGGCAGCCATTGCCACCGCATGCTCGCCGCTTGCGTCGTTGACGCCAAGCGCGGATGGGGCGACGCTGGCTCCAAGCTCGCAGGCGCCATTCGCCCTCACGGTCTACGACCTCGATGGGCCCGAGGTCGACGTCCGGATCAACGGCAAGGTTATCGGCCACGTGGCCTGTCAGGTCACGTCCGGAACCTTCCGCCTGGAAGTGGCCGAGGCCGCGGCGCCGCCGCTGCCATGGTCGATCGAGCTGGTACGAGCCGATTCCAGCATCGTCGCGACCTTCCGCGAGACCGGGAGCGGCGGTGCGCGCACGATCTACCTCAGGGCAAGCGGCACATACGAGGACGCAACAGGCGCCCCGATAGGACCGCCGCCAGCCGCGACATGTAGACCTTGATGTGGGGGAGGCGCCACTGACGAATTGACTCATCAGCTGCAGGTGATCGCCTGCGGTGGTTCCTTGTTAAGCGTTGGGGGACAGCATGGCTTTTGGAATCCATCGACTCGCCAGTGCCATGGGCATTCTGCTCGTGGTCTGGCCCGCACTCTTGGCGATGCCTTTGAGGGTCGCTGCGGCGTGTGACCCGAACCGTCCGCAAACCGCTGAGTACAACTGGGTGTCGGCGAGCACTGCCCTTGTGGGCGCTCGAGGTGTCTACGCGCAGATCAAGACGTACTCGCCTTACGTGGAAGCGAGTGGCTTCAGTTACTCATGGGTGATGCTCCCCGGTCCCGCTGCCAATGAGTGGGCACAGATCGGCCCCAACAAGACGGCCGGCAATTGGGTGACGCAGTACCAACTCCAGCAGCCCGGTCACCCGCTGATTTGGGGCGACCTGCCCGCTTACCCGATCGGCTCCGTTCACAGTTACTCAGTGGGAACTGATCCGGTCACAAACCAGTTCCACGTATATGTCGACGGCGTCGACAAGGCCTGGGCCACGCTTTACTGGACTCCCTCCGGCGCCTCTATTGCGGCCGAGACTTGGCTCCTGTCATCCCAATTGATGGGTGAGTCGTCATCGCATGAGACGTTCCGCAACGGCCAGTACATGAATGCGAGCGGCACTTGGCAGTCCATGTCTGGTTCGGTCACGTCCACCGACACGAATCACTTCTCGTACAGCGGCAACGCCGTGAATTTCGACTCTTGGGATAGGTGCAACCGATGATGACAACGACGCGCATCTTGCGGCTCTCAGCGGCATTGGCGGTCGGTGTCCTGATCGGTCTGGCCGCCATGTCGCGCGTTCAGCCCGCGGCCGCCGCTCCTTGCTCGCTTGCGACCATCGCGGCAGAAATCCCGCTCACTCTCCCCATCGCCGCTGAAGCTGGCGCGGGACCTAAAGCGACCGCATTCGCCCAGCAGTACCCCACGGCAGTGACCATCAGCAGCGCCACGGTAAGGATTCAGGCACCGACCGTGCCCGCGATTGACGGTCAAACTGCAACCGCGATCATCTTCACTGACGACACGCCTGTTGCCGCCGGTGGTCCGCCGAGCCAGTCCGTGAGACTCGTCCACGTGGCCTGCGGTGTCGCGTTCTACAGCCCTGCCTCTGGCGATTTCATAGGGGCGTTGAAGATCATGGCCGATGCTCCGGTGATCGCCCAGTAGCATCCTTACCCAAGCGCACGCGCGGCGCCGCATACGGGTGGGGCAACCAGGCGACGAAGGCCCGCCGACCGCAGTCGTGGTCGGCGGGCCTTCTCGGCATGTGCCTGCGGTCTTCACGTGCCCAGGACGTCAGACGTGTCCCGCTTGTCCCGTCCACGGTTGACAGCCTCGCGGCCCTTCGCTAGATTGTTGGCACTCTCAGCGTGAGAGTGCCAATCCAAAGCAGTGGCGCCCACCCACCCGGGCAGACCCAGCAGATCGCAGCCACGCGGAGCACGCGGATCAGCTGGCCTCGCCGCTGATCCGGGCCAGACACAATATCCAGGCCATCGGCGACCGTACGGCCGCAGGAGGAAAGCACCTTGGCAACCGCCTCTTCGACGAAGCTCCGCCCGCTGGGCGATCGCGTCGTCATCAAGCCCGCCCCCCGCGAGGAGATGACGAAGTCCGGCATCGTCCTTCCGGACACCTCCAAGGAGAAGCCCCAGGAGGGCGTCATCCTCGCCGTCGGTCCGGGCCGCACGCTCGACACCGGCTCACGCGAGACGATGGACGTCGCCGTGGGCAACAAGGTCCTGTACGCAAAGTACGCCGGGACCGAGTTCAAGGTTGAGGGTGAGGAACTCCTCATCGTCGGCCAGAAGGACATCCTCGCGATCGTCGAGGACTGACGTCCTCTTCGGCCGCTAAGACAGCCCACACCAAACCCGGAGGGTTCCTCACTTGGCCAAGCAGCTCATTTTTGACGAGACGGCTCGTCGCTCGCTGAAGCGCGGCATTGACCGCCTCGCTGACGCCGTCAAGGTCACGATCGGCCCCAAGGGCCGCAACGTCGTCCTCGACAAGAAGTTCGGCGCTCCCACCATCACCAACGACGGCGTCACCATCGCTCGCGACATCGAGCTTGAAGACCCGTTCGAGAACATGGGCGCGCAGCTTCTCAAGGAAGTCGCCACCAAGACCGACGACGTTGCCGGCGACGGCACCACCACAGCGGTGGTCCTGGGCCAGGCAATGGTTGCTGAGGGCCTTCGGGTCGTCACTGCCGGCGCCAACCCGATGGTTGTCAAGCGCGGCATCGAAGTGGCCGTTCAGGCCATCGTCGCCGAGATCAAGCGCACCGCGCGCCCGGTTGAGACCCGCGAGCAGATCGCTGCGGTCGCGGCCATCTCCGCTGCGGATCCCGAAGTCGGCGAGATCATCGCCGAAGTGATGGACAAAGTCGGCAAGGACGGCGTCATCACCGTGGAAGAGGGCCAGTCCCTCGGCCTCGAGAAGGAATACACCGAGGGCATGCAGTTCGACCGAGGCTACATCTCGGCGTACTTCGTGACCAACAGCGACCGCATGGAAGCTGTCCTCGAGAACCCCGTCATCCTGATCACCGACAAGAAGATCAGCGCTGTCCCGGATCTGCTCCCCGGCCTTGAGAAGGCCGTCCAGCAGGGCCGCCCGATGCTGATCATCGCTGAGGACATCGACGGCGAGGCCCTGGCCACGCTGGTCGTGAACAAGCTCCGCGGCACCGTGTCCGTCCTGGCCGTCAAGGCCCCGGGCTTCGGCGATCGCCGCAAGGAGATGCTCCGCGACATCGCGATCCTCACCGGCGGCACCGTCATCTCCGAAGAGATTGGCCGCAAGCTTGACTCCGTCAGCTTTGAGGACCTTGGCCGCGCACGCCGCGTCGTCGCCACCAAGGACGACACCACGATCATCGACGGCGAGGGCGCTGCCGACCAGATCAAGGCGCGCATGACGCAGATCAAGGCGCAGATCGAGGACACCACCTCGGACTACGACCGCGAGAAGCTCCAGGAGCGCCTCGCCAAGCTTGCCGGTGGCGTTGCCGTCATCAAGGTTGGCGCGGCCACCGAGGTTGAGCTCAAGGAGAAGAAGCACCGGATTGAGGACGCACTCTCGACGACCCGCGCGGCCGTTGAGGA
>CAIXZV010000009.1 GCA_903924005.1 uncultured Chloroflexota bacterium
GTTCCAGGACTCCATCAACGCGTACCTCCAGGGCACGCCTGATGACGCCTACACCTGGTTCGCCGGCTACCGCATGCGGTTCTTCGCCGCCCAGGGTCTCGCCACGGACATCAGCGATGTCTGGAGCACCATCGGCGCGAACTACACGGACGCCTTCAAGACAGCGTCCACCGGTGACGACGGCAAGCAGTACTTCGTCCCGCTCCTCAACTACCCATGGGTGGTCATCTACCGGAAGTCGTTCTTCGCGGCGAAGGGATACACCATCCCCAAGACGCTGGCCGACTTCACCGCCCTGGGCGACAAGATGAAGAAGGACGGGCTCATCCCGCTCGCCTTCGGTGACAAGGACGGCTGGCCCGCCATGGGCACGTTCGACATCATCAACATGCGGATGAACGGTTACGACTTCCACATCGGCCTGATGGCCGGCAAGGAGAAGTGGACCGATCCCAAGGTCAAGGCCGTGTTCGCGAAGTGGGCGGAGCTGCTCCCCTACTTTGACCCGCAGCCGCTTGGCAAGACCTGGCAGGACGCGGCCAAGGACATGCTCGACCAGAAGGCCGGGATGTACTTCTTGGGCACCTTCGCCGGTCAGCAGGCCACCGATCAGGCCGTCCATGACGATCTGGACTTCTTCCCCTTCCCGACGTTCGGCACCCAGTACGACGCCGAGATGGCGATCGACGCCCCAATCGACGGCTTCATGGTTTCCGGCAAGGCGAAGAACGTCGATGGCGCCAAGGCGCTCATGGAGTACCTCGCTACCGCTGAGGCGCAGGCCATCTACTTGGCCTCCGACCCCAACGACGTTGCTGCCGTGAAGAACGCCGACACGAGCAAGTACAACGCGTTCCAGAAGTCCAGCGCGGCGATCATCGGCGCTGCTGGCAAGATCGCGCAGTTCCTCGACCGCGACACCAACCCGGCGTTCGCAGGCGCAAACGGCATGCAGGGCTTCCTGCAGAAGTTCCTGGGCGACCCCAAGCAGGATCTGGACAAGTTCCTGTCGGGCATCCAGGCCTTCTACGACACCCTGTAGTCCATCGCGCGGCATCACCGCGACCCACTGAGCGAGCTACGGTGACGCAGCCCGTCTCCACCAACGCCCCGTCGGCTTCGGCCGGCGGGGTGTTGGCGCCCAGCGCGCCAGCGAAACGGCGCCGAAAGCGACGCAAGTTCAGCGTCCTCACGCGTCGTGACAAGTTCACGCTGCTGTTCATGGTGGGCGTGCCGGCGTTCATCCACATCTTCCTGATCTGGGTTCCGACGATTGCGTCGGTCATCCTGTCGTTCTCGAAGTGGAACGGCGTCAGCAAGCTCCAGTGGATCGGGACCAGGAACTACGAAGTCCTGGCAACCATCTACCAGCCGTTCTGGCCAGCCGTGCAGCACAACTTCATCTGGCTGGGAACGTTCCTGTTCATCGCCACGCCGCTGGGCATGCTGATCGCAGTGATCCTGGACCGCAACCTCCGCGGGTCCCGGATCTACCAGAGCGTCCTCTACATGCCCGTCGTGCTGTCGCTCGCAATCGTGGGCTTCATCTGGCAGCTCATCTATGCGCCAGGGTCGGGCTTCATCAACAACTTCCTCGACGTCGTCACCAACAGCACAAAGTGGACGACGCCGGGCACCGCCATCGACTGGCTGGGCAACCACGACCTCAACCTGTGGGCCGTGCTGGTGGCCGCCAGTTGGCGACATGTGGGCTACATCATGGTCCTGTACCTGGCTGGCCTCAAGAGCGTGGACAACACGCTGCGGGAGGCGGCCGCCATCGACGGCGCCAACGCGCGCCAGACCTTCTTTCGGGTCATCTTCCCCGTGCTCGCGCCCATCAACGTGGTGATCCTGGTGGTCACCGTGATCGAGTCGCTGCGAGCGTTCGACATCGTGTACGTCATCAACAAGGGGCTCAACGGCCTCGAGTTGCTGTCGGTGCTGATCACCACCAACCTGCTCGGCGAGGCCAGCCTCATTGGCTTCGGCTCGTCGATTGCCGTGGTGCTGTTGCTCATCTCCATCGGCCCGATCATCTTCTACCTGTACCGGACGATGCGGGAGCAGCCTGAATGACCGCGATCGCGAAGCCCCTCAACGCCGACCACGAGTTGGAGCGCGCGCCGAAGAAGCAGAACCGCCATTTGGGCACCCACATCTTCCTGTCGGTGATCTGCGTGGTGTGGCTGTTCCCGCTGGTGTGGGCGGTCTACACGGCGTTTCGGCCGTACAGCGAGACGGGCGCCAACCCACGCGGCTACTTCTCCGTGGGCGGGGCCTACAACTTTGACAACTTCATCAAGGCGTGGGGAGACGCGGATCTCTTCCAGCACTTCCTCGACACGCTGATCGTCGCAATCCCGGCGATCATCCTCATCCTGTTCTTCGCCTCGATGATCGCCTTTGCGGTCAGCCGCTACAGTTTCCGGTTCAACATCGCGCTGCTGATGCTGTTCACGGCTGGCAACCTGCTCCCGCAGCAGGTGGTCATCACGCCGCTGTACCGGATGTACTTGGCCCTGCCCATGGTTGCGCCCATCTCGGACAACGGGATGTGGTACGACCAGTTCTTCGGGCTCATCATGATCCACCTCGCCTTCCAGCTTGGGTTCTGCACGTTCGTCCTGTCCAACTACTTCAAGCAGGTCCCGCGCGAGATCAACGAGGCGGCCGTCGTTGACGGTGCCAGCGTCTGGCGAACGTACTGGTCCGTGCTGCTGCCTCTGGCGCGGCCGGCCCTAGCCGCACTGGCAACCCTGGAGTTCACCTGGATCTACAACGACTTCTTCTGGGGGATCCTCCTCCTGACGAAGGGCTGGAAGTTCCCGGTCACCTCAGCACTGAACAACCTGTCGGGCCAGTTCTTCACGGACTACAACCTGCTGGCGGCGGGGTCGCTCATCGTGGCCTTGCCCACGCTCATCGTGTATCTGGCGCTCCAGAAGCAGTTCGTCGCCGGTCTGACCCTGGGTTCCACCAAGGGATAGCCGCGCCGGGCGTACTGTTCGGGAGCCACGCGTACGGGTCTGTCTGCGCACGCCGTTTGACGCGCGCGGAGGCCCAGGAGGACCTGCATGACTCCCGCACCCTGGGCCGATCCCGAGTTGACCGCGCGCGGCCGCCTGCCCATGCACGCGGTGCCGCACGACGATCGGCTGTCGCTGGACGGCGTCTGGCGGTTCCAGCTACTGCACTCCCCCGCGGAAGCAGTGGCGGTTGCATCTGGTGGTGACGCGTGGCGTGGGATCGAGGTCCCGGGCTGCTGGACCATGCAGGACACCTGGGACAAGCCGCACTACACCAACGTGCAGATGCCGTTCCCCCACCGGCCGCCCGAGGTGCCGCCGGAGAACCCCACGGGCGTCTATGAGCGCTCGTTCACGGTGTCCGCAGCGTGGGCCGGGCGGCGCGTGGTGCTCCACGTGGGCGCCGTCGAGAGCGTGCTCATCGTGGCGCTCAACGGGGCGGAGATCGGGGTCAGCAAGGACTCGCATCTGGCGGCGGAGTTTGACCTGACGCCGCACCTGCGCGCGGGCGAGAACGCGCTGCGCCTCACCGTGGTCAAGTGGTCTGACGCCTCCTTCATCGAGGACCAGGACCAGTGGTGGCACGGGGGCATCACGCGTTCCGTGTTCCTGTACGCCACGGGGCCCGTGTACCTCGCGGACCTGGTGATTGACACTGGGCTCGCGGCCGACAACGCCACCGGCACCCTGTCGATTGAGGCGGGTCTTGGCTGGACAGGCACGCTGGCGGCGGGCTGGACCGTTGAGGCGGAGGTCAACGCTCTTGGGGAGCGTTTGGCGGCCGTGGTGCCCCATGCCGCGCCGCCCGACGGCGGTCCGGGCGCCTTTGCCGTTGCGGGACCGCCGCGCCGTGGCGTGCTGGACCTGCGCAGCCTTGCCGCCGCGCACGCGTTCACCAACACCGAGGACGCCGCCGCCTGGGCCGCGGCTGAGCCCGTGGTGCGGGCGCCGCGACGCGGCCGGGTGCACCTGACGACGTCGCTGCCGGGGATCACGCCGTGGTCCGCGGAGGTCCCGGCCCTGCACACGCTCACCGTGACGCTGCGTGACGCGTCCGGCGCCATCGCCGAGCAGGTCACCCGCCGCATCGGCTTCCGCCGCGTGGAGATCCGGGGCCGCGAGCTGCTCATCAACGGCCGCGCTGTGCTCATCCGCGGTGTCAACCGCCACGATTTCGATCCGCAGAGCGGCCGCGTCGTCAGCGCCGCCAACATGCGCGCCGACGTGGTCCTGATGAAGCGCTTTGGATTCAACGCGGTCCGGACCTCGCACTACCCCAACGACCCCGCGTTTCTTGACGCGTGCGACGAACTGGGGCTGTTTGTCTGGGACGAGGCGGACATCGAGAGCCACGGCTGGTACGACGACGTCTGCAACGACCCGCGGTATCGGTCAGCTTTTGTGGACCGCGTGGCGCGGATGATCGAGCGCGATCGCCACCACGCGTCGGTCGTGATCTGGTCGCTTGGCAACGAGTCTGGCTATGGCCCCAACCATGACGCCGCCGCCGGCTGGGCACGCCGCGCGGATCCGTCACGCCCGCTCCACTACGAGGGCGCCATCGCCCTGGACTGGGACAGCCCCCAGACCGCCAGCGACCTGATCTGCCCCATGTACCCGCCCATCTCCGCGATTGTGGCGCACGCGACATCGGGCAGGCAGCGGCTGCCGCTGATCATGTGCGAGTTCACCCACGCCATGGGCAACTCCAACGGCACGCTGGCTGAGTACTGGGACGCCATCGAGACCACGCCCGGGCTCCAGGGCGGGTTCATCTGGGAGTGGCGCGACCACGGCCTTGATCAGCGCCTGCCTGACGGCACCGTCCGCCACGCGTACGGCGGCGATTTTGGCGATGTGCCCAACGACGGCACGTTTGTCTGCGACGGCATGACGCTCCCCGATCGGACGCCGAAGCCCGGCCTATGGGAGCACCGTCATCTGGCGGCGCCCGTCCGGCTGGTGTCCGGGGCAGCCGATGCACGAGCCGGGCGCGTGACGCTGGAGAACCGCGGCGACTTCCGCGATCTCTCCTGGCTGCGCGCCACGTGGGCGCTGGAGGCCGACGGGTTTGCCGTGGCCGGCGGCGAGCTGCCGCTGCCAACGCTTGCGCCTGACGCACGCGGCGAAGTCACCCTGCCGGACTTTGCCCTGCCGACTGACCGGGACGGCGACGAGGAGCTCTGGCTCACGCTGCGCTTCACCTTGGCCGAAGCCACCGGCTGGGCAGACGCGGCCTTTGACGTTGGCTGGGCGCAAGTCCGGCTTGACGATGCCGATGCCACGGCACGAGCTGTGGCCGCCGCGGATGACGACATCGACTGGAGCGGCGCCGTGCCGCTGGACGCCGAGGGCAACCTTACGCTCAAGGAGTTCGCCGCGGCCCCGTCGCTGGCGCTCTGGCGTGCCCCCTCGGACAACGACCGCATTGGCGGCATGGGCGACCGCTGGGCCGGCTGGGGTGTCGGGTCGCTCACGCGGCGGCTCGTGGCCATCGACGAGGCGGATGAGGCCACCACCGTGCGCGCCGTCTGGATCACCGCTGCTGGCATCGAGATCCCACACACGCAGCGGCTGGCGGCAGACGCCAACGGCCGTGTGCGCGTCACGGAGACCGTGGAGATCCCTGCGGTCCTGAGCGACCTGCCGCGGGTTGGCACGCTGCTCACGCTGGCGCCCGGCCACGAGTCGGTCCAGTTCTTTGGCACAGGACCCCATGAGACCTACCCGGACCGGGCGCGCGGCGGACAGGTTGGCCGCTGGATGTCGTCCGTATCGGACCAGCTTGTGCCCTATGTTCGCCCGCAGGAGAACGGCGGCCATGTCGGCGTCCGCTGGCTTGCGCTCCAGAGCTCTGTCACCGGCGGCGTGACCATCTCGCTGGACCAGCCCCGCCAGGTCAGCGTCCTCCACGTGACGGCAGCGGACCTCGACGCCGCGACACATGACGTTGAGGTCCGGCCGCGGGCTGAGACCTTCGTGACCATCGACAGCGTCCACCGCGGCGTGGGCACGGCCAGCTGCGGGCCCGATACCCTCGCCCAATACATCGTCCCGACCCGCACACACAGCTGGACATGGACGCTTGAGCCGCTGGAGACGGACACGCCATGACCATCACCTGGAGCGCCGAGACCCACGAGTGGCACCTCGCCAACGGCCGGACCAGTTGGGTCCTCCGCGTGCTGGAGAACGGCTGGATCCGGCTGCTCCACGCGGGCGCGCCGCTGGCCGTGGGGGCGTCGTATCGCCACCTTGGCCCGGCCGACTTCCCAGGGTTCGACAACCGTGTCGGCGAGCCTGTGGGGTTTGCCGTGCCGGTCCCAGGCGTGGGCGACTTCCGCGTCCCGGCGCTGGTGGTAGAGAACCCGGACGGCTCCACCGTGCTGGACCTCCAATACCGCAGCCACCGCATCGTCGCGGGCAAGCCTGCCCAGCCGGCGCTGACGCCCGCCACCCACTGCGACGACCCCTCCGAGGCCGATACGCTGGAGATCACGCTGATCGATGCCCAGACGGGCGTGACGGTGATCCTCGGCTTCACGCTGTTTGCGGGCTCCACCGTTGTCGCGCGCAACATGCAGATCGTCAACGGCGGCGCGGAGCGTGTCGTGGTCCGCGGCGCGTTCGGCACGCTGGACCTGCCGGATGCCGACTGGACGTTCGTCACGCTGTCGGGCACCTGGGCCCGCGAGCGCGCGGTGTACGAGCGGGCGCTGGTGCCGGGTCGGCAGGGTGTCGGCAGCCTGCGCGGCGGCTCCGGCGCGGAGCACAACCCGCTGGTGCTGCTGCGTCGCGCGGCCACCACGGAGGACACGGGCGAGGCCTGGGGCGCGGCGCTCGTCTACTCGGGCAACTTCCTGGCCGAGGCGGACGTGGACTCGTTCCACACAACGCGCCTGCGCCTTGGCATCCACCCGGACGGATTCGGCTGGCCGCTGGACGCCGGCGCCTCGTTCACCGTCCCCGAGACGCTGTTCGCCTGGAGCGGCGAGGGTCTGGGCGGCGTGTCTGACGCGCTCCACGGGATCATGCGCGATCGGCTCGCCCGCGGGCCCTGGCGAAACAAGCCCCGCCCCGTGCTCCTCAACAACTGGGAGGGCACGTACTTCAACTTCAACCACGAGCGCATCGTGGAGATGGCCAAGTCCGCGAAGGACATGGGCATCGAGCTCTTCGTCCTTGACGACGGCTGGTTTGGCCGCCGCGACGACGATCACCGCTCGCTGGGCGACTGGGTCATCGACCGCCGCAAGCTCCCCCACGGCGTGGACGGGCTGGCGCGCGAGGTCAAGGCGCTGGGGCTGCTTTTCGGCCTCTGGATTGAGCCCGAGATGGTCAACCCGGACTCGGACCTGTTCCGGGCGCACCCGGACTGGGCCATCGGCATCCCCGGGCGCAAGCGCACCGAGAGCCGCCAGCAGCTGGTGCTGGATATGGGCCGGCCGGAGGTTGTGGACTACCTGGCCGATTCGATTGGCGAGGTCATCGCCTCAGCTCCTATCGACTACATCAAGTGGGACTGGAACCGCTTCATCACGGAGCCGTTCTCGCTGGCGCTGCCGGCGGATCGCCAGGGCGAGTTCTTCCACCGCTACAACACCGGCATGTACGAGCTGTACGAGCGGCTGACCACGCGGTTCCCGAACATCCTGTTTGAGTCCTGCGCCAGCGGCGGCGCCCGGTTTGACGCCGGGATGCTGTTCTGGGCCCCGCAGGCCTGGACCTCGGACGACACCGATGCCGTGGAGCGGCTGCGGATCCAGTGGGGCTCCTCGCTGGGGTACCCGGTGTCCTCCATGGGCGCCCACGTCTCTGCCATCCCGAACCACCAGACCGGGCGGCTGACGCCGATCGACTTCCGCGCGGCCGTGGCGATGTTTGGCGTGTTTGGCTACGAGCTGGACCCAACTGCGATGCCCGCTTCCGAGCGGGATGCGGTGCGGGCGCAAGTTGCGTTCTACGTGGAGCGGCGCTCCGTTCTGCAGTACGGGCGGTTCCTGCGGCTTCGGTCCCCGTTTGCGGGCGACGGCAACGAGACGGCCTGGATGTCGCTGGCCCCCGACGGGTCACGCGCCGTTGCGGCCCACTACCGCGTGCTGCAGCACCCGATGCGCTCCCGGGACCGGCTGCGGCTTCGCGGTCTGGACGCCTCCGCCCGCTATCGGGTCACCGTGTGGACCTCGTTTGACGCTCCGGCGGGCTCGTTTGAGCGCGGCGGCGACGACCTGATGTCCGTTGGGCTGTCGATTGAGCCGCCCGAGCTGATGCCGGCGGGGATCCCCAACGACGGCGTGCGCTGGGTTGGCTCGGACTTCAACTTCCGGCTATACGACGTGGTGCGGATCTAGCGGCTCGGCCGCGGTGCCCCGTGTCGCGCCGTTTCCGGCGAATAGTCTCCACACGACTGTTTGTCACGCCGAAACCGGCGTTTATGCGCGGGGCGACTGCCTGACAGCAATTGAGGCCACATTCGGCCGGATCGGGGCGGTTTCACACCGCGCCCGCCGTCAAGCATGCTCCCCGAGACTAAACGCCAGTTTCGCGACTCCCAGCTGCTGGGATCGATCAGGCGGGCGCGGTGCCCCCATCGGGAGCAGGCATCGCAGGCTCAGTGGCCGGCGCGGAGGGAGCGGCAGTCGGCGCAGCAGGCGTCGCCGCCGAGTTTGCCGCAAGACCCGCTTCGGCCGCCGCCAGGATCTTCGCCCGCAGCGCGTCAACCGCAGCTGTGGACTCCGAACCGGTCGAGGCCACGCTGGACCCTGTGAGCTTCTCCGTGGCGAGCAGCGTCATCAGCAGGCCAAACGCGTTCGCCGAGCCGCCGCCGGAGCCGCCCTCACCGCCGCCGCCCATCTCCACGACGGTCTGCGGCACGATGGGGATCTGCCCGTTCTCAACGGCCGTGGAGAAGCGCTCCATCACGGACTGCGTCAGGACAAAGCCCGGACCGCCGTACGCCGCGACGTTCTGCTCAACCGCGATGGCCTTGCCGATACCGATCTGCGCCTCGCGGACGGACTCGGCTTCGGCCAGGAAACGGATCTGGTCAGCGTTGGCGCGGGCAAGGGTTCGGATCTTCTCGCCGTCCTGGACAGCGCGGGCGGCATCGGCCTTGCCCACGTTCTCCTGGATGGAGATGTTGATGCTCGACTGCGTGAGCGAGGTCTGCTGGACGGCCGTGGCCTCGGACTGCTTGAGCTCGCGCTGCTTGTCGGCAGCGATCCGCTGGGCATCGTAGGTGAGCAGCTGCTCATGGGCGATCTGGCGGTCGCGGAGCTGGGTGAGGATGTTCTCGATGCGCGTGTCGTCCGGGGCGCCGCGCGGCGTGCCGATGAGGACTTCCTCCAGCTCCAAGTTGTAGGCCGCGAACTTGGCCTTCATGTCCTCAGACGAGTGCTGCTGGATCTCAGAGCGCGACTGGATCAGCTCGATCAGGGTCTTCTGCTGGCCGATGTTCTTGAAGTACGCGCCGACCATCGGGTCGAGCGTCTGGTTGACGAGCAGCTTGACGTCGCCAAACCGCTGGATGACCAGCGGCGCCTTGCGGTAGTCGATGTGGATGACCACTGAGAGCGGCAGGTACGGCTCGAAGGCGTCCTTCGTGATCAGGCCAATCTCGGCGAGGTTCTCGTCAAAGTGGTGGACACCAGCCTCGCCGCTGATCCACTTGAGGATGATGTTGGTGGTGGGCACCTGGACCACGGCGCCAGCGTACGTGTTGAACGCGTACTTGCCCGGCATCAGCGGGTCCTTCCAGACACCGCGGCTGCCGTTGGCAACCAGCTCGCCGTGCGTGTAGGCGTCGCCCGAGAGGTCTGCGCCCTTGGGGCCGACATAGCTGATGACGACGCCCGCCCAGCCAACGGGGACAACGGTCTTGAGGATGGGCTCAACCGTGGCGAAGAAGCGGTTGATGAAGTACGTGCCTTCGGTGAGGACCTGGAGCTGCCGGCCGCGGAAGCCTCCCGCGAGGAGGAACTTGGTGGGGTCCTGGAAGTTGTTGTGGAAGTGCTCGCCGTTGGCCTGGTCGCCAACGTTGGGGGCGATGATGTCGCCTGTCGGCAGCGAGGGACCGTCATGGACGGTGACGATGCCGCAGAGGTCGTCCTTGTCTCGGATGACGATGGGCGTGAAGCCGCCAACCTGGCGCAGGTGGTCCCCCATCGAGTCCACGGTCTTGGCCTCGGACGGGTCCTTCATGCGGTGGTAGAACGCGCCCTGCTCCGTGAGCACCACAAACTGGGCGAGGTTAAACGCATAGGTGCCTTCGCGGAGGATGGCGCGCTGGGGGCCCTTCTGGCCGCCGCCGCCAAGAAACGCTCGGGTGTCCTGGAAGTTGGCGCACTCCACAACTTCGGCCAGCGTCTGGTCCGGACGGAGCGAACGACCGTCACGGGCAAAGATGTAGCCAATCTGGCCCTGCGGGATGGTCACCAGCGGATAGCGGTGGACCCGGTAGATCAGCGGGCTGCGGAAGTGGACACCGGCGCGCAGCACGTCTGGCTGGTAACCAGCCTCGCCGTTGAGCGCGATGATCTGGTCCTTCAGCGAGCCGCGGCGGGACCACCACTTCTCAACGACGCCAACCTGGCTTGAGCCGATGATCTGGACGCCTGCAATCCAGAAGACCAGCCAGGCGACGAGGACGAGGACGACCAGCACCACCACGGGTGCGATGACGCCGTTGAGGTCAATCGGGTCCATGTTCCCTCCCCACACACGTTGCGGACGCTATCTGCAGGGCAAGTGTGCGCCTTTCGGCACACCTGCGCGAATGCTTGACGCTTGCGCCGCCAAGACGTGACAGCGCCACCGTGGCGGAGCAGCGCGCCCGCGTCAGGCGATGCGGCGAGCCCCGGCAGACGCCGCTACTTCGAAGACCCGCGGCACCAGACCGGTGTGCGCCGGGTAGTCGCGCAGGACCGCCTCGCGCAGGGCCGGGACAGCCTCGCGGTGGACGAGGTTGATGGTGCAGCCCCCAAAGCCCGCACCGGTGAGGCGGGCGCCGATGACGCCGGGCGTGGCCCGGGCGATCTCGACCAGCGTGTCCAGTTCGGGGGACGAGACGTCGTACAGGTCGCGCAGGGACGCGTGCGAGGCATAGAAGAGGCGGCCCACTTCCGCGAGGTCCCCGGCCTCAAACGCGGCGATCGCGTCGAGCACCCGCTGATTCTCCTCCACGATGTGCCTGGCGCGGCGGACGGCGACGGGCTCCAGCCGATCGCGCACGGCGTCCAGCATCGCGGGCGTCACGTCGCGCAGGGCAGTTACGCCCGGCTCCAGCTTGGCGATCGCCGCAACCGCGGCATCGCACTGCGAGCGGCGCTCGTTGTAGGCGGAGGTCTCGAGGCGCCGCGGCGACCCGGAGTGGCAGGCGACCAGCGCCAGATCGTCGCCCACCAGTTCGATCGCCCGATGGTCAAGGCTTCGGCAGTCCAGCAGCAGCGCCCGCCCGGGCTCGCCAAAGATGGACGCGAACTGATCCATGATCCCGTTGTTGAGCCCGATGTAGCCGTTCTCGCCGCGCTTGACCAGATGCACCAGGCGCATGGGGTCAACCGCTGGCGCCTGCCCTCCCGACAGCGCCCACGAGCTCACAACTTCCAGCGCGGCCGACGATGACAGCCCGGCACCCTGCGGCAGGTCCGATGCGAGCACACCGCGGAAACCCGTCATCGGCAGCCCGGCCTCGCCAAGCGCAAACGCCATGCCGGCCACGTAGTCGATCCAGGTATGGCGCCGCTCGCCCGGATTGGCGGCGGTAAAGGTCTGCGTGTCGCCGTTCTCGGCCAGCGTCAGGCTGACAATCCCGTCATCGGTGGGCGCAAGCGCAATCGCGATGCCCAGATCGATGGCCACCGGCAAGACGTAGCCCTCGTTGTAGTCCGTGTGCTCGCCAATCAGGTTGACGCGCCCCGGGGCGTGCACCACGCGGATGTCGGCGGAGCGCTCGCGCACCTCGGGATGGTGGTCAAGCAGCTTCGCGATGAGGGCGTCGGGGTTGCGGGCAAGGTCGACGTGTTCGGTGTGCTCAGGCATAGCGAAAGCCTACCCAACTCCCCCGTCGCGCGTGGCGGCTTGGGGCCTCAGACCACTTCGCGGCGGATTGTGAGCGACGCAATCCAGGCAAACAGCACGGCCACCAGACCCAGCGCAAAGATGTCGCCCTGCAGGGCACCCGACGCAAGATCGGCGCCGCCGATAAACACCTGGCGCAGCGCGTCCACGGCGTACCCAAGCGGCATCACGGCAACCAGCGGCCGCAGCACCGAAGGCAGCGTGTCCACCGGGAACAGCACGCCCGAGAGCAGGAACTGTGGCACCAGCACCACGGGGATGAACTGGATGACCTGCAGTTCGGTGCGGGCAAACGTGGATAGGAAGATCCCCAGGCTCACAGCGCCCAGCCCAAGCAGCACCACAACAAGGAAGGCGAGCAGCGGGCTGCCCGCCACCGGGATGCCGAGACCGATGGCGAACTCCGGCAGCGGCCCCAGCGCCGGCACGTGGACCGTGCCGAGCGCCCACGTCAGCACAACGGCCACCTGGATGGTGGCGAAGAGTGCGAAGCCGATGGCATAGCCGGTGACCACCTCGCTCCGCGTCACGGGTGTCGCCATCAGGCGCTCCAGCGTGCCGCCCGTGCGCTCGCGAAGAAAGCTGATGCCCGTGAGCAGGTAGACAAAGAAGTAGAGGAAGAACGCCACGATGGCGGGCGCAAAGGGCACCATCGGGTCCGTGCTGGGGGTGCCGTAGACGGTCTCGTGCGTGATGGTGGGCGCGCGGGCCCCGGCGGCCGCCACGGCTGCGCCAACGAGCACCTTCTGGACAGCGCCAATCTGGGCGCCCTCGGCCGATGGGTTCAGCCCGTTGGTGACGATGGTGATGGTCCCGCCCGCAAGGTTTGGCGGCAGCAGGATGGCCACCCAGCCCGGGTTGTGAGCCACATTGACGCGGGCGGTGGCCTCGTCGAACTGCACAGTCTTGATGCCGCCCCGCTCAAGGGCGCCCTCGATGGCCGCGACCACCGGGCCAGGCGTGTCTGCGCTGGCCACGAGGACGGCCGTCACGTCGGGCGTCTCCGCCTCGCGGAGGATGAACGTGAGAAGGCCAGTCACAACAACCGGCGCGATAAACAGCAGGGCGAGGCTTGGCCGATCGCGGCGAACCTCCGCGACGACGCGGCGGATGATGGCCCGGAGCCGATGCAGGTTCACGCGGCCACCGCGCCAACGCCTGCGAAGTGCAGGAACGCGGCTTCAAGGTCCTTTGTGCCGGCCTGTTCGCGGAGCGCCCCGCCGGAGCCGCGGGCGATCACTTTGCCTGCACGCATAAACAGCAGCTCGTCGCAGCGGTCAGCCTCGTCCATGACGTGGCTGGACACCACGATGGTGGTGCCGGCGTCTGCGAGCGCCCGGAAGTGGCCCCAGAACTGGACGCGCAGGAGCGGGTCCACGCCAACCGTTGGCTCGTCGAGGAACAGCACCTCGGGCTTGTGGACCAGCGCGCAGGCGAGCGAGAGGCGCCGTCGCTGACCGCCCGAGAGCGTTGCGGCGATGGTCTTCTCCCGATCCGCCA
>CAIXZV010000010.1 GCA_903924005.1 uncultured Chloroflexota bacterium
GCAAGCATCCGCCGCGCCGCACTCCGGCTTGGCATGGGCTGCGTCGCCGCCTCCTGCGCCTGGCTGCTCATTGCCGCAATGCCCGTCTTCGCAGACGCGGGCCCGCACCAGGTGGCGCTCAACAGCGGCGCCACGATGCTCACCGCGGACACCTGTGCCGGCTGCCATCGGGCACACACGGCCCAGGGCCAGTACCTGCTCAAGACCTCCACGGTTGAGGAGCTCTGCCTCTCCTGCCACGGGTCAACGGGGCTTGGCGCCACGACGGACGTCGAGGACGGCCAGCAGTACGCCATCGCCGGCGGGACGCGTGACAGCTCCGTCGTCGGTGCTCTGCGCTCGGGCGGCTTCGTCAAGGCCTCCATCGACAGCGCCCACTCCAGCCGGATCAACCTCCCGTTCTGGTCCTCAACATCGGGCTACGTCACCCAGTTCTCGGCCCATGTGGGCGTGCTGGCAACGCCACAGCCGGTCACCTCTGCGCACCTCGATCTTGATGGTGCGGGTGGCGTGGCAGCGCACGGCACCGCATGGGGCAACGGGGCCATCGGCAGCGGGGCGGGGCCCGTGGTCACCGCGGAGTGCACCTCGTGCCACAACCCGCACGGCAACGGGCAGTACCGGATCCTCAACTTCATTCCGGCCCCGGCTGGCTCAGGCTTCATCCCGAAGACCACCAACAGCCCGGTCACCGACAACGTCGTGCCCACGGGCACAGGCGCCGCATCGGTCCGCAACTACACCGTGCAGAACGGCCGAACGCTGGCAGACGTCACAGGGACACCCACCGACGGCGACTACTGGCGCCGCTTCATGCCGTGGAATGTCGTCCCCACGTGGGACGGCTCGGACTCCACGCCCGTCCCGGCCGGCGGTCATGAGGGCGACGTGCCCATGTACGTCGTGGGCTCTGGCAGCAACCTTGAGAGCTTCCGCACGCAGATCACCGCCTGGTGCAGCGCCTGCCACAGCCGGTATGCCGCCAACTCGTCGGCGGTGACCACCAGCAGCGGCGACCCCATCTACACGTACCGCCACAACACCACGATGACCGAGTGCACCCAGTGCCACGTCGCCCACGGCAGCAACGCGACGATGGACGGTGCGTATTCAGGACCGATGACCTATCCGGACGGCAGCGCTGCCGCTAAGGTGGTCAGCGGGCCTACCACCACGTACTACAACAGCCGCCTGCTCAAGATCGACAACCGCGGTACCTGCCAAGCTTGCCACGACCCGACGGGAACCATCCCGTACGACCCGCAGTCGATCATCACGCACTGACAATTCATTCCACCCAAGACAGGACGTCCCACCTGCCATGACCACCGCACTGCGCCACCGCGCCGGGCCGCTCTTCGGAGCGGTGCTGGTTGCGGCCGCCCTTCTCGCGGCAGTGTCGCCGGCGATCCCGGCGGTTGCCGCGCTGGATCCAACGCCCAACCCGGCTCAGACGATCACGCCCGATCCCACAGTTGACCCTGCGGCAACCCCGGACCCTGCGGCCACGCCTGACCCTGCGGCAACCCCGGACCCCACCGCCACGCCGGACGCGACACCCGAACCGTCGACACCCGGGCTGAAGGTCACCCACTACTGGGAGATCGAAGAGCACACGTCTGAACTCCAGTCAC
>CAIXZV010000011.1 GCA_903924005.1 uncultured Chloroflexota bacterium
AGACCGGCAAGTACATGTCCGTCATCGCCATCGCCGAGCAGCTGCCCCGGGCCATCGGCCCGCTGCTGGTTCCGGGCGTCATCGCCCTGAGCGCAGTTGTTTCCGTGGGCGGATACCGCGTGCTCTACATCCTGCTAGGCATCGTCGTTGTCGCCGGCGGTCTCGTGGTCCGCAACGTGAAGAACATCGGGTAGGGCTGCTAGGCCGGGGCGACCACCGGGAACGCGAACAACGCAAGGAGCGCCTGCAGGTACGCAGGGTCGCCATCGACGATGACCGCGCCGGTACCCATCGCATCGGACGGGTTGAGGCGGTGGGTCAGGAGGCGGTGGAGATCGTCGTCCCTGGTGGTGATCACGACGTCCGCAACCCCGGGTGCCCCCGCGGCCACAGTGAGGTCGCCACCGTCTGCCTTGACCGTGAAGGGCCCGTCCGTGAGCCGCAGCTCCCATGTCGTCGGCCGCTCCGCACGCCGCGTCTCGTCGTGGAACGCCAGCATCGCGGCAACGAGCCATCGCGATCTGGTGGCGACGTCGGACGGCAGTCGCCCCATGCTCTTGGTGCCCCAGCGGCCAAGCCCCATCAGGATCGGCTCTAGTTCTCGACCGTAGGGTGTGAGCTCGTACACCGTTCCGCGATCCGGGAGCGGCAGCAGTTGGCGCCCGATGACGTCCGACGCCTCCAGTTGTCGCAGACGCGTCGCCAGCGTATTGGTGCCAATCCCGGGCAGCCCGGCCGCGAGTTCGCCAAACCGCAGCGGGCCAAGCAGGAGCTCCCGGACCACGAGTGTCGCCCACCGGTCGCCAATCACATCCAGGGCCGTGGCGATCCCGCACAGCTGCGAGTAGGTCCGGACGGGCTCGTCGATGGGTGGCATGACCGCGATCGTACACCTCCCGGTGATCACGATACTGTACTCTCGTAAAACAATCACACTTGCATAAGAGAAGTATCTAGGGTAGGTTGTGCGCCCGTCGACCACCCGGGTCGAGACGGCCAGCAGGAAGGTCGCCAGTTGAGCAGCCACGTCGTCGTTCGCTACCGCACGCGGCCTGAGACAGCCGACGAGAACGCCCGGCTTGTCGAGGCTGTGTTTGCCTCGCTCGCCCAGGCCGCCCCGCAAGACTTCGCCTACACCACGTTCCGCCTGGACGACGGCGCCACGTTCGTGCACGTGGCCCGGCACGGCGATGGAGCAAACCCGCTTGCGACGCTGCCGGCCTTTGCTGAATTCCAGCGCGGTTTGGCGGATCGATGTGTCGAGCCGCCCGCACCCAGCTCGGCCACGGTGGTTGGCTCCTACGGGCAACTGCCCTGAGGCGCTCTGAACACAACGCCTCAGCAACCTCAACCCATTGACAACTCGAAGGGAGACGACATGCGCGCGTACGAGTCAACCTCATTCATCAACGCAACCCCTGAGAAGGTCTGGCCAATCCTCACCGACGCTGCGGCTTGGCCGTCGTGGGACTCGGGTGTGACAAAGGTCGAGGGCCACGTAGGTTTGGGTGAGCAGGTGACGGTCTCGGTGGAGGCCAACCCTGGCCGCGCGTTTCCAGTGAAGGTCGCCCTGCTGGATGCGCCTGGGCGCATGGTGTTCCAGGGGGGCATGCCGCTGGGCCTGTTCCGCGGCACGCGGACCTACACGTTGCTTGCCGAGGCGGCAGGCACACGGTTCACGATGCGGGAGGAATACACCGGGCCTCTGGCGGGCATGATGTTCAAGTCCATCCCGGACCTGGGCCCGTCGTTCAAGCGGTTTGCGGATGGCCTGAAGCGGCGCGCCGAGTAGGCGAGCGGCGCCCACCGTTCGTGCTGTGGGTGCGGGCCGTCTCGCCCGGACCCACAGCGCATCTTTGGCGTTCGCGGTCATATTGATGGATACGCATCTCATGCTTATCCGGTTGCTTCAGCACGACACCAGATGTTGTCGGCTGAAGTGCGGTCTCGCTACCTGATCTGGAACAGCCCGATCCAGCCTGTGCCGGTTCGGACGAGGGGCATCTCGCCCGCCGCGACCGCGCCCTTGAAGACCCTGACCACGACGGTGGGCCGACGGCACATCAGACCGGAGGGGGAGCACGCGGGTCCGGGTGGCTCGACTCGCACTGCCGAGACGTCGCCCGGCACGAGCGACAGCAGTCGCAGTCCCGCGTCGACGGCAGCGGCGCAATCATCGGGCGTGCCCGCGAGCGGTCCGCAGTCAAGGGCGTAGGGCGTTGACGGGATCGGACTCGGGGGGGCCGACGGGCTTGCCGCCTGTGAAGGCGATGGGGTTGCGGGCGTCGTGGGCGGCGGCGAGGCAGTCGTGACCGCCGCTGGCGAAGGGGGGACCGAGCCGCACCCCGACAGCATCACCGCGACCAGCGGCCCGAGCAGCAGTGTGCGCATCATCCCCCAGTCTCCGAGCAGGTTCTTCACGCGAGTGTGGCCGGCCCCGGGGCGGCGTCAAGTGCCGGGCCGCTCGGCGCAGGCAGCGGCGGGTTCGGGAACCGGACCGAGGTCAGCCCGGTCGCGCGCCCCCGCCGCCGCACTGCGCGCTCTGGCGTGAGCGGCGATAGGATGCCGTCGCCTGTGGTCGGGGCCTGGGCGGCCCCGAGGCCGAGCAGGGTGGCGAAGCCCGCCATCGGGTAGTGGCGGCGGTTGAACCGGAAGACGAACTCGTCGAGGTAGGCGTCGAGGTGGTCGGCCCCGACGCCGTGGTGCGTGCCCCGGAGCCAGGTCTTGAGGTTCGAGGTGACCTGGTCCACGCCGGGGACCGCGCTCGGGCTGCCTCCCGCCCGCTTCTGCGCCGCCTGCGAGACGGACTGGTGGCCGTAGACCTCCGGCTCGATGCCCGAGTAGCCCTGCCACGCGTCGCTGACGATGAGCGAGCCGGGTTCGACGCTGCGCTTGATGAAGTCGTACAGCGTCTCGCTGCCGTCGTCGCGGATGATCTCCAGCCGCAGCCGGCCCAGGGACTTCTCGCGCCGCTCGACCGCGACGACGACCTCGATGGCCTTGCGGCCCTTCCGCTGCCGGCCGCCCTTCAGCCCCGCCTGCTTGCCGCCGATCCACGTCTCGTCCACCTCGACCGTCCCGGACAGCCGGCTCCGGTCGGGGTTCACCATCGCCCGGCGCAACTTGTGGAGCAGGAGCCACGCCGTCTCGAACCGGGTGAGGCCGAGTTGCCCCTGGAGTTGGAGGGCCGAGATGCCGGGCTTCAGCGAGGTCATCAGGTAGGCGGCGGTGAACCACGCGGACAGCGGCAACTTGCTCCGGTGGAGCACCGTGCCCGCCGTTGCGCTGGTCTGCTTCCGGCACGCCCGGCACTGCCACGTGCGCCGCTGGTCCATCAGGCGTGCGTCGCCGCTCCCGCACGCGGGGCACCGGAAGCCGTCGGGCCAGCGCGTCTCCACGAGGTAGCGGAAGCAGGCCGCGTCATCGGGGAAGCGGCGGTAGAAGTCGCCGAGGTTCTTGGGGTAGTCACCCCGCTTCTGTGCGCCCATCACACGACACTACATCTGGTGTGCTGCTGAAGCAACCGGATAAGCAAGACGCATCTAATGACCGTGACCCAGCCGCCGCACTCCGTCGCCCCGCCGGCCGACCTTCCGTGCGCATGCACAACGCTGCGCAAGGCCACGCGCGCTGTCGCCCGGCTCCACCAGGGTCATCTGGCAGCGGCTGGGCTGTCAGCGACGCAGTTCGCCATCCTCCGGGCCATCGAGAGGCGGGGCATTTACAACCTGCGCCCGCTGGCGGACGAACTGGTAATGGACCGCACGTCGCTGTACCGGGCGATTGCGCCGCTGGAGCGTGATGGGCACCGGACGCCGTTCGCCAAGCTTGCCGACATGCTTGCTTCTGGGATGAACGCCCACGTCGCGGGTCTCGACCGCGCGGATAGGTGGCCTTCGACCTCCACAAATGGATGTACCTGCCGTTTGAGGCCGGCTGTTCCTGGTGCGCGACGCGGCGGCGCAGCGGCGCAGCGGGCGGCGTTCGCCCTGTCACCAAGCCACCTCCGCCCCATCGGCCGCGGGCCTGCCGCCAGACCGATGGAGTTTGCAGACATCGGCCTCGACCTGTCGCGCGGGTTCCGGGCGCTGCGCGTCTGGATGTCGCTGCGCCACTACGGCAGCGACGCGTTTGGCCGCCCGATCGGCCAGAACATCGAGCAGGCCCGCTGTCTCGCAGAGCTGGTTGACGCGGCGCCGGAGCTGGAGCTGCTGGCGCCCGTCGCGATGAACGTAGTCTGCTTCCGCTTCGTGCCCCTTGGTGCGGATCCGGCTCGGTTGACGGACCTTGACGCCCTGAACACCGAGGTGTTCCTGCGCCTCCGGGAGTCAGGCGTGGCCGTCCCGTCGAGCACGCGCATCGGCGGCCGGTTTGCCATCCGCGTGGCGATCACCAACCACCGCAGCAGGCGCGAGGACTTCGCGCTCCTCATGGCCGAGGTGTTGGCCCACGGGCGAGCGGTCGCCGCGTCCATCCGGTAGCCCTCTGCGCAGCGCTCCTACCTCGACAGCGCGGACCGCCCCAGGTAGAGCACCCGCTCAAACGGCCACGCCACCACCAGCCACGCCGCCACCGCCTCGGCCAGCGGTACATCAAGCTCCGCGCGGTTGGCGCGCACCCACGAGGTGACGTGCGCGCCCGGCTCGTCCTTGATTGGGTAGATGTAGAGGCAGCCGATGACGTCGTCTGCGGGGTCAAGCACGGTGTACGTGAAGCCCGTGCGTGCCTCGAAATCTCGCTGGTGGCGCTCAAGGTCGCCGCGGTTCTCGTCAAGCGTCATCGGGTGCGGCCACGGGTAGTCCATGAACCCGGGCGTTGCGTGGATGTGGTCCGACGACGACGTCCAGGCGGCGTAGTCCCGCTCGTTGTGCTGCGGGCCAAGCGGCTCCAGCACAAAACGGGGATCCGTGAGCCCTGCCGGCGGCTCAAAGTGCGGCGAAACAAACGATGCGTGACTCATGCCCGACGCTCCCGGAACCGTCTGACGATCTTCTTCACTTCAACAATCCAGAACAGCGACGTGGAGGCGACAAGCACGATGGCGAGATCGCCCGCGGAGAGCGCCTCCGTTGACAGGATGGACTGCGCTGGCTCCCAGTAGATCAGAACCATCTGGAGCAGGAACGTTCCCACCAGGACGAGCAGCAGGAACGGGTTGCCGCGCCAGCCGAGCGTGAACACGGAGCGCCGATCCGACCGGAGTGCAAGCGCGTTGCCAAGCTGGAGCAGCGCGAGCGACGTGAAGACCATGGTCTGCCAGGGCCTGCCGGTTGCATAGCCCCACATGCCCATGACGAGGCAGACAGCGCCGAGCAGCACGCCGTCAGCGAGGATGTGCTGCCACATGCCCCCTGAGAGGATCCCCTCGCTTGCAGGGCGGGGCCGCCGCTCCATCACGTCTGGCTCTGCCGGCTCCGTGGCGAGTGCCACGCCGGGCAGACCGTGGGTGACCAGGTTGACCCAGAGCAGCTGGATTGGCAGGAGCGGCAACGGCAAACCCAAGAACGGCGCCAGCATGATGAGCCAGATCTCCGCCGAGCCGCCGGTGAGCCCAAACCGGACCGATCGCCGGATGTTGTCGTAGATGCGGCGGCCTTCGCGCACCGCGTCCAGGATCGTTGCGAAGTTGTCATCGGCCAGCACCATGTCGGCGGCCTCGCGGGAGACCTCCGTGCCGGAGACGCCCATGGCAACCCCGATGTCGGCGCGGCGCAGTGCCGGCGCATCGTTGACGCCGTCGCCGGTCATGGCGACGACAGCGCCAGTGGCCTGCCATGCGGCCACGATGTCGAGCTTCTGTTCAGGCGAGATGCGCGCATACACCGAGACCTCGCCGACATGGCGGGCAAGGTGCTCCGGCCCCTCCGCAGCGAGTTCGCCGCCGGTCATGAGCCGGTCGCCGGGACGCATGATGCCCAGGCCGATGGCAATGGCCTGCGCGGTGGCCGGATGGTCGCCCGTGATCATGATGGGGGCGATGCCCGCAGCACGGGCAGCCGCGACGGCTGCGGCCGATTCGCCACGGGGCGGGTCTGCCATCGCGACAAACCCGTACAGCACGAGATCGTGCTCAGCAGCTTCAAGGCTGTCCGGGACCGCATCCAGCTGCCGTCCCGCCACCGCGATGACGCGGTAGCCCTCGGCAGCCGCGGTCTCGGCTGCAGCACGCACCTGCTCGCGATCGGCATCGGTGATCGATCGGTCCCCGTCGCCTTCGGCAAAGCGCGTCACGTCCTCGAGGACTGCCTCAAGCGCCCCCTTCACCGCCACGAGCACCCTTCCGGAGGACGTGTGGTGGAACGTGGCCATTCGCTTGCGCCCAGAGTCGAACGCGATCTCTGCGAAGCGGGGCTTTGCCGCCTGGATATCCGCCAGCTCCACGCCGCCGCGGGCGGCAAGCGTCAGGAGGGCGCCCTCAGTTGGGTCGCCAGCGACCCTCCAAGACGCCTCGTCCGCATAGGGCGGCAGCAGCGCGGCGTCGTTGCACAGCACCCCGGCCTCGAGGAGCATCGACAGCGACCTGCCCTGAGGGCCGGGCTCTGTGGCTTGGGCCGCCTCGGGCAGCGCGTGGATCTGGCCCAGGGGCTCATACCCGATGCCGCTCGCCACGTTCCACCCGTCCGCCGTCCAGACGCGTTCAACCGCCATACGGCCCTCGGTGAGGGTCCCGGTCTTGTCGCTGGCCACCACCGTCACGCATCCCAGCGTCTCAACCGCGCTCAGCTTTCGGATGAGGGCGTGGCGCTTGACCAGACGGTGCGCCCCAAGCGCCATCGACACCGTCACGATTGCCGGCATCGACTCGGGGATTGCGGCCACGGCGAGGCTGATCGCCATGAGGAACATCTGCGTGAGCGGCTCCCCGCGGGCGATGCCGATTGCGAACACCAGCACGCAGACGCCAACCGCGCCGTAGGCAATCTTGGCTCCGAGGCTGTCGAGTTGGCGCTGCAGCGGGGTTGGCGGTGACACGTGTGCCTGCAGCAGGGCGGCAACCCC
>CAIXZV010000012.1 GCA_903924005.1 uncultured Chloroflexota bacterium
CATCGCGTAGGCGTCGGTCCCTACGGTGGGCGCAGTTGCACCCTCCACCCCCGCCACCAGGATGCTGAACGTGGCGGCGTTCCCGTTCGCGCTCGGGAAGCACTGCTGGGTGGCCGCCAGACCAGCCAGCATCTTCACGCGGTCATACGCGCAGGTTGCGGCGCCCACGTACGCGGTGCCGGTGGCGTTGAACATGTTGAAGGTTGTGTAGTAGGCGTCCGGCCACACGGCAAGCTTGGGGTAGTCCGGGAAGTTGGCGTAGCCAAACGAGTACCGGTACCAGGCTCCCGTGGCGTCCGACGTCTGGCTGACAGCCACACACTGGAGGAACGGCACACTGGTGCCGTTGGCGTTGGTCAGCGCAAACTGGCTGATCACCCAGCGGTTGGCGAGACGGTCGTACTGGACGGTGCCGTCGCCGTCGTTGTCGTTCTGACACAGACCACCAAAGCCCGACCAGAGCGTGTTCGTGCTCACCGGGCCATACAGGGGTGCCCCAGCCTTGCTGTAGACAGCGAATTGGCTGTTCACCACCTCGACAACCTGCGTGGCGCTGACGTCAAGCGATGTGTCGGGCGGGGCGGAGAAGGAGACGCCCACGCCTTCGAAGTTGGCCGCGGCGGACGGCATGGACACGCCTGCAGGCGTGGCGGCAGCTGTCAGTGAGCGCTGGACAACCGGGTCCGGCACGCCCGACTGCAGGCGCGGACCTGGATGCAGCTTCTCTACGTTGGCTTCGATGGAGTTCCCCTCGCCCTCGACGGTTGGGGCGTACCCCGTGGGGCACTCCCCTGCGGCGACCCCTTCCTGATCGATCTTGGAGGGATCCAGTTGGTCGAGGCGCTTGCAGGCAGGATCAACCGGGCCGGGCGTCTTTGCATTGGGGATCAGCGCGAGCGGCAGCGACGTGTCGTGATGGACGGCTTCCGTGACGACGGGCGGCGTGCCCACCGGGGCGGGCTTCGCCTGCGAGGCAATTCCGCCGATGACGACAATGGCCACCAACGCGGCCGCCGCGACGAGGGCCATCCGCGGTGGAATCAGACTGCCCGTACGAGTCACCGAGTGCTGCCCCTTTGTAGCGCCGGGCGGACCCGGTCAACCTCAACAAGTCCGCCCCCCGGCCCCGGGCGCAGTGTAGAGCGATCCTCGCCCGGGCATCAGATTCGGTCAACGGACCGAACGGGGTAGGACCTTTGGTCCGCCACGGCCGGAGGTTGGGTGGCTGGTCAGGGCTCCACGGAGAAGGTCAAGGTGCCGCTGTAGGAGCCCGCAGGTACGGACGGCACGTTCACGCGAAGCCGGAACTGCTGGCTCGCCCACGAGGTGGGCGACAGGGCTTGCACCGTGCTTGGTGATGAACTGAACGCCACCGGTGTTCCGTCGGTTGTGCCATCGGTTGGGATCCAGTAGACGTCCTGGCGATGGATGGCGTGCGATGCACCATCGTCCAGACCGCCGGTGCCCAGCGAGACCTTCACGGCCCCCGATGACTCGGTGGTGACCCAGTCAACCTCGCCCACGCCGGACGTGACCGATTGCCCGGGGAAGCCGCTGCCAATGTCGATGCTCGCGGGCGCGAAAATCGCGGTTCCTGTGATCGTGCCGGTCACGGTGTTCACGACATAGGTGATGTCGTAGGAAGCCGTGACATCCACCTGGGCGACGATGTCGGTGATAACGCCGGAGATGGTGAACGTTTTGCCTGTGCCCGGCAGCGCGTCGCTGAACGTCTGGGCGAAGGCCGCCCTGTCGTCGTCCGCGAGCGGAGCACTCGGGAACGCGATCGACGTAATGACCGGCACGCAGACCCCGCCTCCGGTCTGGGGGCACGTCGCGTTGCCGTCGAGGGCCTTCGTGGCCGACACGGCGGTTACCGTGATCGCCCGCCGAACCACGTCAAACGCTGCGCTGTCTGCTGCCTGCACGCCCGCGGCTGTCGCGGTGAGCTGGTACGCAACGCCCACACCGTAGATCGCGAGATCGTTGAAGGTCGCCATGCCGATCCCGCTGGTGGAAGCCGTCGTGACGCCCTCAAGCCGCCCCGGGATGCCACCGGTGACCGGCGTGCCGGTGCGGACGGCCATGGCCACGCTCAGGCCGGACGTCCCGGTGTCGTTGCCGTACTCGTCCTCGACATCCACAATCGGCGTCAGGAAGGTCGTGTCGAGTGGGTCGATGGGCGTGGCAGCAAGGGTCGCCCCGTGGATCGCCTGACTGGGTCTGACCTCCCATACCAGCCGGTAGGCGCTGTTTGGACTCAGCGTGACTGCTGCGGTGCCCGCGCAGAGCGGCGAACCATCGGGGATCGCGTCGCAGGCGGCGCCATCGGGGCTGGCGCCGCCAACGGTGTCCTTGACGGACATCGTGCGCAGACCCGCCTTGGTGAGCGTGACCGAGAAGGCCGCGGTGCCGCCTGACAGCGTGTCGTTTGCCGGCATGGTTGCGCTGGCGTCGCCGCTCGCCGACAGGTGGACAAGCGTGGTCGCCGCGGGCACCACGTTCCACCACGCGTCAGCCGCGTTGACGCGGATCTGGAACGCGACACCGGCCACCTCGGAGCTGGCGGAGCCGGTCTTGCCGGAGACCGTGCCCGGTGCACCCGTCTCGCCGGGCGCGAGCAGCTGCAGCTGCACCGCCGCACCCGGGACCTCGGTCAGGTTGATTGAGGTGGTCAGCCCGTCGTCGATATCGGTGGCGGTGATGGTCTCGTCGCCGGCCGTCTTGGAGGCGGTGATCGTCGCCTGATGGCCGTGGACTGTGGCGTTCCACGTGAACGTCGGCGAAATCGAGATGTCGCCGCTTGTGTTGAGCGACAGGTCGGTGTCGGGCACCTCGGTGATCGGGTTGTCAAAGGCGTCGTAGACGATG
>CAIXZV010000013.1 GCA_903924005.1 uncultured Chloroflexota bacterium
GACCGAACTTCCACCGCAAACGGGATGCCGTCCGACTGGGCCGTCACACGACCTGCGACGCCCGCCGGAACACCCGGGTCCCACGTCTGGCCCGGCAGCCGCACGATCAGCCGCGTCGCGTCGCCGGCAACCACGTGGATCACGGCACTGGTTGCCGAAGCCGCACGGCCGGCGGGATCGCTCACGCTGATCGTCCAGTCACCGGCCGTTGGGAACGTGACCGTTGCGGCGCCTGCGCCCGCGTTGATGGCGACGGTCCCAAGCCCCGTTGCGTGCGGATCGGTGGCGGCGAGCTGGGCGCTGCCGGCGGACGGCACCACGTTGCCATCGGCATCCAGCGCGGCCACGGCAGCGTGGAGGGCGGTCCCGGCGACGATCACGGTGGGCAGACCCGGAATGTCCACCCGCAAGGCGACGGTCCCGGACGGCGCCGAATTGGGCGCAACGGGCTGCGGGGCCGGCGCAGGGGTGACCGCAGGTGTCGGCACCGGCGCAGGCGTTGCGGCGTCGCTGGGTGCGGGCGTATCCGTCGGCAACGGCGCCGCGGTGTCGCCTGGCGCGGGCGTCGGTGCGTCCGTGGGCGACGGCGTGGGGTCCGCTGGCGACGGCGTGGGGTCCGCGGCGGGCGCGGGCGGCGCGATGATCCCACTTGGGGCGGGCGCAAGCGGTGCAGCAGGTGCCACCGGGACCGTCACCGGCCTGGTTGCCGCCGGACGGCTTGCCGCGCGCTCCGAGGCGGCCGCAACCAGAGGGATGGGCGCCAGCACGTTGGCCAGATACGAGGCCGTGACGAGCGCAACAAAGCTGAGGCGAGCAATTCGCTCACCCCGGTGCTGTCGCCCTCTGACCTCCTGCCTGGTCATTGGTGCCGAGCCATGTCCTTTCCCTGCTTAGCTGTGGCCGCTTCCTCGGCTACCGCTGTTGTGTTTCATCGAATGGTCCCTGAGCGGGGTCCACCGCTGTAAGGGCCTTCTGGTCCCTGCGGTCCCTGCGGTCCCACACGGCGAGCCTCTGCTGCCTCTCGCTCGAGTGCGGCACGCGCCTCCTGCATCGCCTCTTCCTTGACCTTGGCCCGATACCTGCGGTTCTGGCGCTTGCGCCACGCGCGGAGTCCAAGCAGCAGGAGGAGAACCAGAATTGGCAGAACGATGTACAGGAGCACCTTCTCCATGTTGATCAGCGTGATGTGCGCAGTGGCCGTAACCGTCGCTCGACCGTCGGCGTCGTTGCCGGGGAGCGTATAGGTCAGGTCGTAGTCCCCGAACAGCGGCACATCAACCAAGGTGAGCTTCTGCACAATAGTCGCGCCCGGCAAAGCCACCACAGAGGCTGGCGAGCCATCGTTCTTACGCTCGTACAGGAGCTCGTTGCTCGCAAGCGCAGGCAACGAACTGCCGAGGCGGAGCGTGGGCACGGTCGCGACAGGGTCAACGGCCACCGGTGCGGAAGCCGCCGGGATCCAGATTGCGGTCACATTTCCGCCGTTGGCGATCTGGGGGCGAAGTACGTAGCCGGAGTTGTCCCAGACAACATCTAGCGCGGGGATGGATCCCAGGGTCGCCTGGAGATCGTTGCGCACGGTTCCAGTTATCCGAAGGACGACCGTCACGCCTTGGGCAATCCGGGAACGCAAGATCGCTCCCCCTCCCGCCTGAGCCTTGGCCTGCCCCCAAGCGGCGTCACTTAGTGTTGCCGACACCTCCACAGACGCATAATGGTCTCCTGGGGATGCATCGGGGGGCGCGGCGATCGAGAATGAAAAGACCTCGCTCTGCTGGGGCGCAAGCGTCACTACTGGCCGCGCGAAAGAGATCCAGGCGGCCGCCCCGGCGGCGACCGGGGTATCGGAGCGAACTCTGACACCGGACGAGTTGGTGATGAAGTCGAACGCGCTGACGCCAAACGTCTCCTCGGCGTCACCAGCGTTGAAGACTGAGATAGACCCTGTGGTCTCACCCGGGCCGAGAAGTATCGTTGATGCACCGATGCCCATGCCAAGCCGGCCAGTCGTCGAGCCGCCCGCTGGCGACGACGTCGGATCCGCGCTGAATACGGGCGAGACGAGGCCCGCGAGCAGGACAGGGAGGAATATGGCCGTCGCTCGGACACTCCGGTTCATCAAGAGTTGCTCCTAGGAACACCTGGCGCATCTGCTGAGTCGGGTGACAAGAGACTATCGCCGACTGCGAACGACGCGAGCACGACATGGGGTCGCACCATCCGCGACTTGGCAGGATTTGACCCCCCGACGGGCCGCCGGGGGGTCAAGCGCAACATCTGGTTCGGGAGGACGACTCGCGGTCGTAGGACCGCGCAGCGCATCCCGAGTCAGTTGGACCGGTCTGGGCTAGATGCCAACGCCGACGGTGAAGGTGACCACGCCGGTGTAGGTATCGGCGACAGTCGCCGGGATGAAGACCCGAAGGCCAAACGTCGCGGTCTCGCGAGTGTCAAGTGCGTACGTGGCGCCGTAGCGAACGCCAGTGATGTTCTTGATCCACAGAGCAGTTGATGTATCGGCGAAGGCGTGCCACGACGGAGCGGTGTCCTGAAGAGACACGTCGGTCGGGCTGATGACCTTGGCGCCAACGCCGCCGGTCAGCGCGGTGCTGAGCGTGATGTAGATGCCCTTGCTGGACTCGTTCGACATCCACTCGATGACGGCCGTGTTTCCGAACGTCTGTCCCGGGATGGCGTTCGTCGTGCCAGCCTTGTAGGCGCCGGGATCGCCGCTGCCGGCATCCGTGGTGAGATGAATGGTGGCCGGCGCGTACACCGTGGTCCCGGTGTCGACAACCACGTCGACGCCCGAGGTCTTGCCCTCGCTGTTGCCGGCTGCCGAGACGGTTGCCGGGATCATCGCCGCGACCATCGCGCCGACCGCAACCAAGGTAAAGAGCTTGCGCATGTGCTTCTCCTGCATCGCACTTACCGCTTTGGGCCCCACCCCTGGGTGCTGCGAGTAGCGGCGATCTCGCGATACGTGCAGTACACACCCGCCACTCAGAACGGGATATAGGCCGGGAGCCAGTTGGCCCATGCCGTAGTACCCCCCACCCTGTAGGCCGACAGCACCTATTTCGTCGCAAGTTGTAGGCGGCTTCCTACATTTCGTGCCTACAAGCCGCGACACGCGATTTGGACGGCTGCGGGATCACATGGCCGCCGCTCCTGTCGCACCTTCCTGCGGCCTCCTCGGACGTGCCACTAGACCCGCCCCAGGACGGGCCCGCGACGCAGGCACTTCACCAATTCCCACAAGCAACTGGCGTCGCGCCCGATGGCGACGCAACGGCCCGGACCGCACCCTTCCGTTACAAGCCGGTTCAGATAGACGGCCCACACGCGGGGTACCGATGGCCATCAGCGAGCGAGAGCTAGCAGGATGCAATCGCAGCGGACGCATGGCGCTCACAGAGTCGGAGCGCCGGCTCTTGGTGCTGCTTGCCATGGGTCTGACCCTTGTGGAGGCCGCATGGCAGCTGGCCCTCACCCCCACCGAGGTGCTCACCACCCGTGCTCGCCTGCACCACAGGCTGGGCGTGACGTCGGATGAGGAGCTGGTGCCGTTCGCGGCGAGGCACGGCCTGACCTGCTGAGCCCGCGCGTCGGGCCCGAGGCGCGTTTGGCTTGTGGTGTTCTAGTGTCAGAGGTCGGCGGCATCCGGTAGGATCTCGCAAATTTCGCCGATCTCGGTTGAGCCCTATGCGCACGACGCCGAAAGCGTCAGACCAGCCAATCCGGCCTGAGGGGAGCCAAGGAGCAGCATGACCGTCGCCCGTCGACCCGCCAGCGGCGCCGCTGCATTGCGTGCTGCGGCAGACAGGGGCCAGGCGACGGGCAAGCACGCGGTGGTGGCGGACGACCATGCGCTTGTGCGGCGCGGGCTTGTGCTTGTGCTTGAGGGGCTTGGCGTCACCACGGACATGTCGGTTGACTCGGGCGATGCGGTGCTTGTGGCCGCGGCCCTGCACAACCCGGACATGGTGATCGTGGACATGTCCATGCCAGGTGGCGGCCTCGCGCTGATTGAGCGCCTCCACCGCGAACACCCGGCCGCGTCAATCCTCGTGTATTCCACGTTTGCCGAGAAGGACGTTGCGCTGGCCTGCTTCATCGCCGGCGCCTCCGGCTACGTCTGGAAGGCTGGGCCCGAGGGCGAGCTGGAGACCGCGATTGAGCGGCTGCTCTCCGGCAGGCGCTACATGAGCCTCGCGGTGTCCGAGCAGTTGGCAGATCGCCTGTCGGGCTCGCCTGATGCATCGGCCGCCCCGCACGAATCGCTCTCCAAGCGCGAACTGCAGGTCTTTGAGTACCTCGCACGCGGCCTCTCGCTGGCAGAGGCGGCAGCAAGCCTCGGGGTCTCGCCCAACACCGTCTCCACATATCGAGCGCGCGTGCTGCGCAAGTTGGGCGTGGCGCGTGATGCGGAGCTTGTCCGCTACGCGGTACGCCACGGGCTGATTGAGGCGTAGCGGCGCCGGGGCTACTTGTCCAGCAACTCGCGGATGGCCGCGTGGAGCGCCCCGCCCGTGAAGGGCTTTGCGAGAAACCCCACGCCTGGTTCCGCAAGATGCTCCTGCGCCCGCGGGTCTGGCGTGTGCCCTGACATGAAGACCACCGGCAGCCCTGGGCGCCGGTCGCGGAGCTGATGCGCCATGACGGTTCCGTCAGTGCCCGGCATGACGATGTCGGTCACGATGATGCCCACGCGCGCAAGCACCTCGTCCGTCAGCGCTAGGGCCGCCTCCGGCGAGGGCTGCTCAAGCACCCCGTAGCCAAGACCGAGGAGCAGGCGCCCGCAGGCGTCGCGAACCAGCGGGTCATCGTCCACCAGGAGCACGAGTGTGGCCGGGTCTGACCGTTCGCCGTTGGTGGTGGCGGCAACACTCCCGCCGTTCATGGGCACCTCGGCGGGTTTGGCGTCGGCCAACGGCAGGTACACGCTGAACGTGCTTCCCTCGCCCAGCGATGTGTCCACGTCAATCCATCCGCCGGACTGGCCCACGATGCCCGCAACGGTGGCCAGACCAAGCCCTGTGCCGCGGCCGGACTCCTTGGTGGTGAAGAAGGGCTCGAAGAGTCGGCCCAGGACGTCCTTCTCAATGCCCGTGCCGGTGTCGGTGACGCGGAGCCGCGCGTACGGCCCGGGCTCCCCTGTCACCGCGCTATCGGGCGGCGGCGCGGCCGCAGGGTCCGCATCAACCGCGATGGTGACCAGCCCGCCGTCGGGCATGGCGTCGCGGGCGTTGAACACAAGGTTGACCACCACCTGCTCAAGCTGCGTGCGGTCCGCCAGGACCGCGACACCACCGGGCGCAATGTCCAGACGCAGCGCCACGTCCGCGCCGATGGTTCGGCGGAGCATCGGGGCAACCTCGGTGAGCACGGTCCCAATGTCCAGCACCGTGGGCCGCAGGACTTGGCGCCGGCCAAACGCGAGCAGCTGAGCGGTGAGGGCCGCCGCGCGCGCTCCGGCCGTCTGGATTGCCAGGGCGTCGGCGCGCCGTGGATCGTCAGGCTCAAGGCTCTGGGCAAGGATCTCGGCCGTGCCGTTGATGGCCATGAGGATGTTGTTGAAGTCGTGGGCCACGCCGCCGGCCA
>CAIXZV010000014.1 GCA_903924005.1 uncultured Chloroflexota bacterium
AAGAATTATTCGCAGGCCAATGAGCGTCGCGGACAGGCTCACCGTGGTCTCGGCGGTGGTCCACGCCGCGCCGCCGGCGATCGCCACCGAGCCCGACGGCGCCGTTGTGTCCGATACCCGCGTGCAGGTGTCGGGCGATGCCCGCCAGTCCTCCGCGTTGCCGGCGTTGTCCGTGGCGCGGACGCGGAAGCAGTACCTGTGGGCGTCCGTCCCCACGAACTGCTGCGAGGTTGCCACGGTTGCCGTGGCTATGGGCGCCCAAATGCCGGGTGAGCCGGCCCCGCCGGGCGCGGTGGCGCCGTCGTCGCGGACTTGCAGGTCAAATGACGCGAGACCAGACACCACGACTGATGGCGCGTCGGCCCCGGTCCACGCCAGGGCGAACGAGTTGGTTGCCTCGCTTGCAGGAAGTGCCGTCATGGACGACGTCGGCTTCACTGAGTCAACAATCACGGAGTCCGAGGCCACCGCCGACAGGTTTCCCTCGAAGTCGCGGAACCGGGCATACACCGTGTGCGGGCCGTCGCCTGCGGAGAACGTGAACGGCAGCGTGGCGGCATAGGCTTGCCAGGATGCGCCAATGAAGGCGGCGGACTCGGAGATGAGCATGTCGGCCACCGCGCCGTCATCCGAGGCCGCCAAGTCGAGCGTCGTCGTGTGGGCGGTATAGGTCGCCCCGCCGGCGATCGACACGGTTCCGGTAGGCGGCGTGCTGTCGGTGATGCGCGTACAGGTGTCCACGGTTCGCAATGCCTCGGCATTGCCGGCTACGTCACGAGCCCGGACCCGGAAGCAGTACCGATAACTGGGCGAACCGGTGAATGGGAGCGAGAGGGAGGCTGTGGAGGCAAACAGGCTCCAGTTGCCCGGCGCAGGGTTCCCGCCGGGGACCGTCGGCCCGTCATTGCGGACCTGCACGTCAAAGCCCGCGAGGCCGGAGCCGGTGTCCGATCCCGCCCACGCCACATCGAACGTCGGACTCGCCTGACTGGCGGACAGCGGTGTCATTGAGGAGGTTGGGGCCAGCGTGTCCAGCTTGACCGAGTCCGAAGCGGTTGAACTCACGTTGCCCGCGGCATCACGGAATTGGGCGTAGACGGTGCGCGAGCCCTCACCGGGGGTGAAGGTGAACGGAGCCGCCGTTGCGTACGGCTGCCACACAGCACCCGCAAAGCCACTGCTGTCAGCTATCCGCATGGAGGTGACGCCGACATCGTCGCTGGCCGAGAGCGCCAGCGACACGGTCCTGCTCGCAGCGTATGTCGCGTTGGCGTTGACCACGACGGACGGGTTCTGCGGGGCCGTGAGATCCGCCACCGTTGCGCACGTGTCAGCCACGGCTCTGAAGGGCTCGCTTGCACCAAGGTCATCAAACCCGCGAGCGCGGAAGCAGTAGCGATGTCCAACCTGCGCAAGGCTCGCAAGATTGCAGGCGACATGGGGGTTGCTCGGGGATGGCGGGAGACAGATGTAGCGCGCGAAGGACGGGCTCCATGATCCGATCTCGCGGCTCATCCAGGCTCTGCCGGTCTGGGTACCGAACGTGTCCATGAAGAACGGCCACGGGTCCCAAGCCGCGCTCAGGTGCCCCTGGTCCTGCTGGACGTCAACGGCAACCACTGGGCCGCTCGGCCCCTCGCGCAGCAGGAGGGCATAGCAGGGCAGACCCGGAGCGGTCCAGGTAAGCCCGGCGACACACGTGGGGTCGCCAGATGGACCGATTGGATTGAGGTTCTGGTCGTACAGCGAACCAGTGATAGTCGAGTTGTATTTCGCATCACACTTGTGCGAGGACCCTGCCCACGTGGTGACCACCGGTACCCAGCCAGCCCCAGGTGCCGCGGTGGCCCCACCCGTGCCGACCAAGTCCCACGCATCGCTCACGCCACTGCTGCCCCCATGCAGTAGGCAGCCGTAACTGAGCGTGCGTGATCCGGTAATGCCCGGCGGGGAGTCCACATTGATCGCGAGATACAGGTCTAGGGTTGTGGACGGGTACGTCCAGAACGTCCGCCACGGACCAATTGAGGGTGCCCCAACCGGCCCCTGGTCTTGGTACTGCACAACGTAACCGGTGGCCGATGTCTGGCTGACCGTGACGTTGAACGCCGTCGCAATGGGATCCGCCAGCGCTGCAACCCAGGCGTGAGGACCCGAGACGGCCATTGGAGCCGGTGAGCTCAGCGGGTCCGGCCCGGCCACGCGGCTCAGTGTGGGGCGGGCGGTCGCAGCGATCGCGGCGGTGGAGACCAGCAGGGCGCTCAGCACCAGCAGCGCAACGGTGAACGCCACGTCCGCCACGAGCCCGGACCGGAGCCGTCTAGCAGATTTGCGGTCGCGCATCCCCGACGCCTCAACTTGGGTCCGCTGGCAGGTGTTCTCCACCTACCCCGGACGCTGAGGCAAGTTTAGACTTGCGCGTCCTCCGGCGATAGCCCCCAGGGTGTCCCGCGAACCAGGGGCCGAACCGTTAGCCGTTCGCGATGACCTCGGCGAGGGCGTCCGAAAACGGGTCCATGTTGGACGCCGTGAAGCCTGCCACGTTGATGCGGCCCTTGCCCACCACGTAGACGCCGTGCTTCTCGCGCAGGCGTGCAACCTGCTCAAGGGTCAGCCCCATCATGGCGAACATGCCCCGCTGGCTGGCGATGCTGGTCCAGTCGCCGGGGATGGCCCGCGTCTGGAGCGCTGCCACTAGGGCCGCGCGGTTGTCCTTGATGCGTGCGCGCATCGCGGCCAGCTCAGCCTCCCACCGCGGTCGCAGGGCCTCGTCCGACAGGATTGTCCGCACGATGTCGGCGCCGTGGGCCGGCGGGTTGGAGTAGTTCACCCGAACCGCAACCTTCACATGGCTCTGGACGGCTAGGGCGTCCTCGGCCGAGCGGGCGATGACCAGCATCGCGCCCACGCGCTCCGAGTACAGCGAGAACGTCTTGGAGAACGAGGTGGAGACGAGCAGCTCGGCGCCGGGCCGGACCAGCTCCATCAGCCCGGCGGCATCCTCGCGGAGGCCATCGCCAAAACCCTGGTACGCCAGGTCCACGATGGGCAGGAGCCCGCGCTCCTCGATGAGGTCGCCGATCTTGCGCCACAATGCAGCCGACGGGTCCACGCCGGTTGGGTTGTGGCAGGCGCCGTGGAGCAGGACGATGTCGCCCGGTTCCGCCTGGCCCAGCGCGCCAAGCAGCGCCGCCTCGTCGATTCGCCGTCCCGTCGCGTCCGTATACGGGTACGTGCGGACGGCAAAGCCTGCGGCCTTGAACATCTGCGGGTGGTTGGGCCAGGTGGGCTCGCTCATCCACAGGGTGGACGAGGCGCCGGTCTGGCGCAGCAGGTCCGCCGCCACGCGGAGGCCGCCGGTGCCGCCTGGGGTCTGCGTGGCGAGCGCACGGCCCGAGGTCACGGCCTCGTGGTCCGCGCCCAGCACGAGCGACCGGACAAGGCCGCGGTACACGTCGTCGCCGTCAATGGGCCGGTAGAGCTTGGTCCCTGCGGCGGCTGCCAGACGGCGCTCAGCCTCAATGACCGTGGGCAGCACCGGGGTCTTGCCCGACGCGTCCACGAAGACGCCCGAGCTCAGGTTGATCTTGGTGGTGCGCGGATCCGCCTTGAATGCCTCGGTCAGACCGAGGATGGGGTCGGAAGGGGCGGGGATGCGGGCCAGCGAGGGGAGCGGCACGGTTCAGTCCTCGGGTGTGCAGCACACGGCTGCGTTCGGGTAGGGCGCCGCCCTGACTCTACACGGGAGCCCCGGTTGCGGTCCGGTTTCGATTGCGCGCGTCGCGCGGGTCACTCGCGGGTCACTCCTAGAGTGCCGATGCCCGGGCACACCTGTCGGATCTCGTTCGGCTTACGCCGAAGCATCTCGATTCCTGCTCCGGACAGCACACCCCGCCCGGAGCGCACGCCCTGCGGCGCGGAACGTGATCCTGCCCGAGAATGGGGCCATGTCGAGCCCCAGCACCGCCATCCCGAACCCCGAGATCGTCACCGTCTACGGCACCACGCGCTGCGGTGACTGTCACCGGACGCGCCGATACCTGGACCGGACGCAGACGCCGTACGCCTGGATTGACCTGGGCCATGACGACGCGTCGCGTGACATGCTGCACGCCAACGGGCTGCTGGCAGTGCCGGTGGTGGTGCTCCCCGGCGGGCGCTACCTCGTGGAGCCGTCAGACCCCGAGCTTGAGGCGGCGCTCACCGCGGCCTAGGGCCTAGGGCCTAGGCCGTCGGCCGCGATTGTGGCCGCGGCCAGGCGAGATCAGCTGAACGAGCCCTCATCAAGCTCAAGCAGCAGGTCGTAGGCCTCGTCGCCCAAGAAGGCGCGGATCTCGGCGGCGGTCTCCTCGGCGGCGGTCTCGTCGTCCTCGTCCTCGGACTCCACCTCCGTGCCGGCCATCACGCTGAGCACGCGCGTCGGCGTGGGCTCAACCGGCCACTCCTCACCGGTCTCCGGATCGACGTCGAAGAAGCTGACCATCTCAATCTCGTACGTCCGGCCGTCCGGACGGGTGATCAAGCAGGCCCAGGCCTCCTCTTCCTCCTTGTTGGAGCGGATGGTGAGGGTGAGATCAAGCGAGCGGAACAGCTCGGCGAGGGATTCGGGCTGGGAAGGCATGGTTGGCTCCTCTAGGAGAGGGGAGTGGTTGTGTGGGGAGCGTATCCCCTCAGGGAATAACCCGTTGCTCCGCACGGAACACGCCGCGCGGGCAATCGATGTGCGCGTACGATCCACGGCGTGAGCACACCTGCAGCCGTCTCCTACTGGCTTGAAACCGCAGCCGATGACCTGGCGCCCCGCCCGCCGCTTGACGGCTCGACGGAAGCGGACGTCGCGATCCTCGGCGCTGGGTACACCGGTCTCTGGACCGCGTACTACCTCCACCGCAAGGACCCGTCCCTGAAGATCGTCGTGGTGGAGCGCGAGATCGCAGGATTTGGCGCGTCCGGGCGCAACGGCGCCTGGTGTGCGCCGGACCTCAACATCTCGATGAGCAAGCTTGCGCGGCTGCACGGCGTGGACGCCGCACGCAAGACCCAGCAGGCCACGTACGACGCGGTGGACGAGGTGGGCCGCGTGACGGCCGCCGAAGGCATTGACGCCGGGTTCCACAAGGGCGGCGAGATCATCGTCTCGCGCGGGCCGCAGGGTTTCCCGTCGCTTGACGGCGCGCTTGCGGAGTACCGCAAGTTTGGCTTCGGGGACAAGTACCGGATCATCGAAGGCTCGGAGCTCACGGACCGCATCCGGATCGCCGGCGCCCAGCGCGCGCTCGTTGCGGACCACTGCGCGGTCATTCACCCCGGTCGGCTGGTGCGCGGGCTCGCCCGCCTGCTGGAGCGCGAAGGCGTCGTCATCTACGAGGGGACCGCGGTCACGGGCTTCCGCCCCAAGGACGCCTCGGGCAGGGCAGCGCTGATCACCGCGCGCGGTGAGGTTCGGGCGCCGGTTGTGGTGCTTGCGGGTGAGGCGTATCTCTCGGAGCTGCCGCAGCTGCATCGCCAGCTGGTTCCGCTGTACTCGCTCATCGTGCTCACAGAGCCGGTAACCGACGCCCAGTGGGCAGAGATTGGCTGGTCCAACCGCGAGGTGGTGGCATCCACGCGCATGTCGGTGGACTACCTCTCGCGCACCGAGGACGGGCGCATCCTCTTTGGCGGGCGCGGCGCGCCGTACCGCTTTGGCTCGCCCATCAAGCCCGAGTACGACCGTCACGGCCCCACGCACGAGAAGCTCAAGGGCTTTGTGCGCGAGTGGTTCCCGTCGCTTGCCGAGGTGAAGTTCACGCACGAGTGGGGCGGCCCGCTGGGCATGCCGCGTGACTGGCACCCCACCATGGCGTATGACCCGGCAACGGGTCTCGCCACGTCGCGCGGATACATCGGTCACGGCGTGTCCACCACCAACATTGGCGGCCGGCTGTTGGCGGACCTGATCACCGGGACGAAGAGTCCGCTGACCGAGCTGCCGCTGGCGAACCACACGTCGCGCAACTGGGAGACCGAGCCGTTCCGGTTTATCGGCATCCGTTACTCGCAGTGGGCGCTGGGCCGGCTTGACGACCAGATTGCCCGTACCGGCAAGCCACCGTCCGGGCGCAGCCTGGCCGAGCGCATCGCCTCGCACTGACGCTGCCGCGCGACCCTGAGGAGGAAACCGATGACAGACATCTCAATCCTGCCCGCGTCGCTGGCAGTCACCGAGGCAGACCTGTTTGGGCCGCTTCCGGACTCCGGTCTGCGCGCGGGTGCAGATTCCGGCACGCCAACCACGTGGACGCGCGTCCTGCTTGACGCGGGTCCGCTCAACGTGGGCATCTGGGAGTGCACGCCCGGCGGCTGGTCCATCACCAACCGGCCCACCACGGAGATCGTGCAGATCCTGCATGGCTCCGCACGTGTCACGGACGTCTCGGGCGAGGTCCGCCACCTCTCGGCCGGCTCCGTCTGCATCCTGCCGATGGGCTGGTCCGGGCGCTGGGATATCGACGAGACCATCCGGAAGGTGTACGTGGTGGTCGAGGGGCTCTAGCCGCTCCGCGCCGGGCCGCTCCGCGCGCTCACAGGTGGCGCAGGAACGCCTCGGGGGCCGCGAGGAAGTCGCGCACAAGCTTGACGTGCTCAAGATCGGCCCACGCAGCGCGGGCGATGGGCGTCTGGTCGAAGTCCCAGATTGCCGCGCCCGGAAACGCCAGCACGATGGGGGAATGCGTGGCGATGATGGCCTGGCAGTCCGCTTCCACCATCCGCCGAAGCAGCGCCAGGAACGCGAGCTGCCGCTGCGGTGAGAGCGGCGCCTCCGGCTCGTCCAGCACGTAGAGGCCGCGCGGGACGAGGCGGGCCTCGAAGAACCGCAGGAACGCCTCGCCGTGGGACTGCGTGTCCAAACCCTCGCCGTAGCGGCGGTCAAGCGCTGCGATCTCATCGAGATAGGGCGTCCGGGCAAGATCGCGGGCGAGGCCTGGGCGGTCCGTGTACTCGGCGTCAACCCGAGCAAGGTCAGCGACAAGGGCGGCCCGCATCTCGGCGGTGCGCCGGGCAAAGCCAAAGAAGTCCTCGGCGCGCAGGAAGAGCCCGCGATGCGTCCGGGCCGTCCACGAGAGGCGCAGCGCGTTGGCCAGCGTGCGCGGGCCGGCAAGCGTGGCGTCATCGACAGCCTCGGCGCCACCGGCCGTCGGGAGCCGCGCTGCAATGGCGATTGCCTCAAGCAGCGTGCTCTTGCCGCTCCCGTTCTCGCCAACAAGCATCGTGACCGGCGCATCAAACCGCAGGTCCGGCAGCGTGCGGATAGCCGGCACGTCAAACGGGAAGGCCATCGCGTGCCCAACTGCCGGTGGTTGGTCACGCAGGGCGATGCCCGAGAGGTGGATCACCCTGCCATGGTGCCGCAGACGAGACGCGGCCGCCGCCGCGTCCTAGGCCAGTTGGGTGACGAACGCCAGCCAGGGCTCGTCGGACACAACGCGAGCCCGATGTCCAACGCCAGCCACGTCCTCCAGGAGCACCGCGTCCCCAGGCACGAAAACGCGCTCCGCCCCGTCAGACGTTGTTGCCAACACGGCGCCCGCCACCACGACCAGCCACTGGCGTGCCGGCGTTGGGTGCGGCGGCGAGTCCCAGCCGGGCGGTCCGCCGATGAACTGCACAGATCGGGCACCGCCCACTGTCGACACGCCAAGCGGCGGTGCCGGCGGCGCGAAGTCCCCGGGCGCAAGCTCCTCGGCCCCGTCCTCAAACCGAGACCCGCCCTCGGGCGTGTCCACGATCCGCGTGAAGCGGACCCGCATCAGCGCGACACTTTCTTCACGATTGCCGATGCGGCGCCCATGCCCCAGTCGTTCTTGGCCAGCACGCGGAACTGGTACGACCAGCCGGAGTGCAGCCCGGTCACGCTTGCCGTGCGGCGGACGCTGACGCCGTCGTTGAACGTCCGCCAGGCGAGTGTGCCCGTCTTGCGGTACTGGATAACGTAGTCCCGGACCGACGCGCCATTCCCCGTGAGCGGCGCGGACCACGCGAGCGAGACTTTGTGCAGCCCGGCCACACCCGCCGGCGACCGCGGCGAAGACGGCGGAGCGGGCAGGCCAAAGGCGGCGATGCCGTCTGCTGCCGCAATCCCCGCGACATCTTTCATGCTGCCCGCGGCATACAGCGTGCGTCCTTGGCGCGCCAGCCCGTACACGGGCAGGGTCATGGCGGCGTTTCCCAGCGGCACCCAGGACGTGCCGTTCCAGTTGGCGATCCGGTCAGCCGTGGCCAGACCGCCCGCGTTCGCAAACCCGCCGCCGACGACCACGTTGGTGCCGTAGAACAACAGGCTGTACACGCAATCGTTGAGCGAAGCACCACCGGCGCCGTTCGTTCCATAGTGGACCCACGCGCTGCCGTTCCATTCGGCGACGTAGTCGGCGAGGGTGTCGCTGTTGACGTCCACAAAGCAGCCGCCCACGACGATCCGGTTGCCGCTCACGGCGATGGCGTAGGCCGTGCCCGAGAGGAACGGGGAGCCCGCTGCCGTGCCGATCTTCTCCCAGCTTTCACTGGCAGGGTCCCACCAGGCCGCGAGGTCCGCGTCGGGGTTGCCGCCCGCGTCGCTGAACATCCCGGCGGCGTACAGGCGCCCGTCGGGGAGCGCCGCCAGGCTGTAGACACGCTCGTTGAGCGGGCTGCCTCCAGGGCCAGCGCCGGACCCAACCTTGGACCACGTGTACCCGTCGTAGGCCGCGATAAACGTGGCTCCTGTGGTGCCGCCCGCGTTGAAGAACAGGCCACCGGCGTAGAGCAGGCCGCCGCCCACTGCCAGCGACGAGACCCAGCCGTTCACCGTGCCAACGGACAGCCACTCATGCCCGTTCCACGCGGCGAGGTAGCTGGCGCCCGCCACGCCGCCCGCATTGGTAAACGAGCCGCCCACGTAGAGCAGGCCGCCATACCAGGCGATCGCGTCAACCGAGGAGTTGAGTGCCCCATTTCCCGCGCCGTCACTGCCCAGACCCACCACCGTGTTGGCGACGGGGTCGTAGACAAACAGGTTGTCAGCTGTCGGGTCACCGGCGGCGTCCTGGAAGACGCCGTAGGCATAGATGAGGCCGTCCGGACCAGCCTGGGCACCCGACATGCCGCTAAAGCGGCTGGGGCCAAAGAGGGCGGGGACTGCGGGCCCGATGGCGGACCACGCGCCGGTGGCAGGGCCCGCCGCCGCAACCGGTGAGACGGCGAGCAGAAGCGCCAGCCCAAGCGCGCTGGCCGGCGTCAGGCGTCGGAGACGCATCGCCCGGCTGCTCACAGGGCCTTCTTGACAACGATGGCGGAGCCCGCAGCGGTGCCCCAGTCGCTCTTCGCAAACACCTGGAACTGGTACGTGGCGCCGCTGGTGAGGCCGGTGACCGTGGCGGTCTTCAGGGTGCTGGCCACGTGGACGAAGGTGCTCCACGACAGGGCGCCAAGCTTGCGGTACTTGATCACGTAGTCCGTGACCGCTGCCCCGTTGCTCGTGGCCGGCGCCGCCCACGTGAGCTTCACCTTCTTGGATCCGGCCGTTGCAGCGGCAAGGCTTCGGGCTGCCGACGGCGCTGCGGGCAGGCCGTAAGCCCCGATGCCGTCCGCAGCGGGGATCGCGCCGAGATTGGTGAAGCTACCGGTGACGTAGAGGTCGCGGCCAATGGCCTCGAGGAACCACGGATCATTGGTGGGGTTGGATTGCGCAAGCGCCATCCACTTGCTCCCGTTCCAGACCGCAATCCCGTCCGTGAATTCCACACCGGCCGTGCTGTCGAAGAGGCCGCTCACGAGGATGTTGGAGCCATAGACCGCCACCGAGTTCACGTAGGGGGTGGAGATCGACACGAGAGCTCCGCCGCCGGCACCGTCGCTGCCGTAGGCCTTCCAGGCGGTGCCGGTCCACTCCGCGATCGCATCCGCCGTAGCCAGACCGCCCGCGTTTGAGAAGGCCCCGCCCAAGATGACCCGGTTGCCAATCAGCGCCATCGTCCAGACGGCGGCATTGAGTGGGCTGCCAGCGGCCGTGCCGATCTTTTCCCAGCTGTCGGAGCCCGGGTCAAACCACGCGGCGTAGTTGGCTTCGACGTTCCCGCCCGCGCTGGTGAACGAGCCGCCCGCGTAGACGCGCCCGTCCGGCAGGGCGGCGAGCGTCCAGACGTGTGCGTTTAGGGCCCCGTTGCCGGCGCCATTGCTGCCGAGGCTGGTCCAGGTGTACCCGTCCCAGTCGGAAAGGTTGTCACCGAAGGCGTCGCCAGCGTTTGCGAACGAGCCACCGACATACAGGTGCCCGTTGGCTGTTGCAAGCGCCGTCACATCCGAGGCGGCCGGCATGCCGCGACCGCTCCACGATGTGCCGTTCCAGGCCGCAAGACCGTCAACGCCAGCGATGCCCGCGGCCGAGGTGAACGCCCCACCCGCGTACAGGATGCCGTTGACCCAGGTGACGGCGTAGACACGGTCGTTGAACGCCCCGTTGCCCGCCCCGTTGCTGCCGAGCCCGCGAACCGTCCCGGTTGCGGGGTCATAGACCGCGAGGTGGTCAGCAGTTGGGTCACCGCCGGCGTTCTCGAAGTTGCCAAAGATGTACAGCTTGCCGTCGGGCCCCTTGTGGACCCCATACACGAAGTTTGGCTGGCTGGGACCCCAGAGCGCTGGGCCGTCGCCAGTGGCCAGCGCTCCCCACGTGCCCGTCGCGGGCGACGCGGCGGCGGCCGAGGCAGCAATGGTCAGGGCGAGGCCGATGGCGGCGAGCGACATGGTTCGGCGTGGGCGCATGCAGGAGGTTCCCTCTGGCGGGCGTGGAGGTTTGCAGGACTATGGCAGGAACGCCAACCCGCGTCTACGAGGCCGCGACCATCCTCGTTGCCGTTCGCCGCGCCAGCGCCATCAGCGAGAGCTGCGGGTTGACGCCGGACGCTGTTGGCATTGCCGAGGCGTCGGTGACATACAGCCCCGGGACACCGTGGACCTGGCCGTCCGGGTTGGCCGTTGAGGTCTTCGGGTCAGGGCCGATCCGGCAGCTCGACATCTGGTGCGCCGTGAAGAGCAGCACGCGGTTTGCTGTGACGGGGCGCTTGCCAAGCGCGTCCAGCCAAGGCTCGAAGGCCTCGCCGCGCCGCAGCGTCATCGGCGGCGTGACCAGCGGGATCTGGTCCGTGGCGCCGGCGGCCCGGTGGATCTTGGCCAGCTCCACGGTTGCCCGTGAGATCAGCGCCTTCTCCATGTCGCCAGGTGCGTACTGGATGGACGTGCCGCCGTCGCGGGCCATCGAGATGCGGCCCTCGGTGCGGTCGCGGACGATGGCCAGGAACGCCGCCGCAGATCCGCAGTGCGTCATCAGGTCGCGGTGGTCTGCGCTGTTCCACCACGGGTAGCCGCTGGCGATGAGCCCCGGGTGCGTGGGCGCAGCCTCAAGACGGAAGCCCCAGGTGCCCTCGATCTCGCCAAACGCGTCGCTCATCACGCTCTGCGGTACGCCTGACCACGGTGCCAGGTCCTCGTCGTACAGCCCCGCAATGGCAACCACGGGGTGCATGTGGAGGAACCGTCCGGCGGTGTCGGTCTTGATGCCGGAGCGCAGCAGCACCAGCGGGGAGAGGATGGAGCCGCCCGCCAGCGCCACCTGCTTGGCGCGCACGGTGACCTCGCCGCCCGGGACGCGGGCCACGACGCCGGCTGCCCGGCCGTTCTCCACAAGAACCCGCACAACCTCGGAGCGGTCAAGGATCTGGGCGCCGACCGCACACGCCTGCGCGAGATACGTCCGCAGACCGTTCTGTTTTGCGCCGATCCGGCAGCCAACGGCGCAGGGGCCGCAGTCCGTACAGCCGCGGACGTTGCGCGGGATGGTCTGCCACGGCAGGCCAAGCGCGTTGAGCCCCGCCTCAAGCTTTGCGTTGGGGCCGTTGCGGATGCTCTCCTCGGTGGTGACGTGGGTCTCGGTCTCAACGGCCGCATAGTGCTCGTCAAGGTCGTCGCCGATCCCTGCGGCACGCCACTCATCGCGGACGGCCGCGGGCGCCCGGAGGGACGAGTTCCAGTTGACGACGCCGCCCCCGCCCACTGCGGATCCGGCGCGGATGGCAATCCAGCGGTCCGTGGTGGCGGCGAGGCCGCGGTCAAGAAAGAGCGAGCCCAGACCGTCAAGTTCGGGGCCGCCAAAGCCCGCCTCCGTGACCATCGCGGCCTTCTCAAGGATGACCACGCGCTTGCCCGCCGCGGCCAGGATCCCCGCGGTGACGCTGCCGCCGGGGCCGGAGCCGATGATGGCGACGTCGGCCTCGATGACCTCGCCCGCCACGGGCGTCCGTACGTGGACAGCGGACAGGTTTGGCGTCTCGGGAACGGGGGGCACAAAACCGGAACGGGCTCGCCAGGGCGAGTCCTCCATGCCATAGGCCAGGAGGAGCGTCAGGCGCTTGAGGTCTTGGAACGCCGTTCGCTTGAGCCCGATGGGGCTGTCGGCAAGGCTTCGCAGCCACGCTTCACGGGCCTCTTGGTCCATCGACGCCACGGAGCGCGGGCGACCAGAAAACACGAGGTTGCCCACGGGCGAGCTTGCCATCGTCAGCATCAGGTTCAGCTGCTGGCGCAGTTCGGCCCTGCCGAGGGCATCCACCTCCGCAAGGAGTCTGGTGTGGATCCCCAGCGCACTCGCCGACGGGAGACCGTCAGCTGCGGGCAC
>CAIXZV010000015.1 GCA_903924005.1 uncultured Chloroflexota bacterium
CTCCGGAAACAGCAGGTGGAAACTTCACAGTTTGAGCCGGTCTGCGGCCACGGGGGTGACTCCCGACCACTACAGGTAGTGGTGCCTCGACGCCGAACCACAAGGGGTGGTGGCCTGAGGGGGGAATGGAGCCGACACTCGGATTTGAACCGAGGACCTGCTGTTTACGAAACAGCTGCTCTACCGCTGAGCTATGTCGGCGCGGACTGGGAGTAAAGGCGATGAGATCAGGCATCCGCTGTCCAGGCACCCCGTGACCCGCTCGGACGCCGCCCCTGCCGCTCCGCTGGCGCTCGAGCAGCGGATAACTGTGGCGCCCGCGATGTCGCGTCTTGGGCGCGGTCCGCGGGTCGTCGCGCCCGATAGCGCGTCACTCGGCGTCGAACAGGTTGAGCTGGTCGCCGTTGGCAAGCAGCGTCATCAGTGACGGGACGCGGAGCGGCAGCGCCGCCAGTCGCGGGGAGGGCGCATACCAGCGGCCTCGCGTGACGCCGCGCGGCTCCAGCCAGCCCGCCCGGGCGAGGCGACCCAGCTCCGCGCGCGCGGCCGGCATTGAGCGGCCCGTCAGGACGGCGAGCGCTCCCGTGCGAAGGCGGCCCACCCGGGCGGCAAGCAGCGTCGCGGCCCACTCGAGCGGCTCTCCGGCATCGGCCAGGGCGGCGGCGAGGACCCCGAGGTCCGTGGGCAGCGCGTCGAGGATCCGGTTGCGCGCCTCGAGCCGGTCCAGGGAGATCCGCGTGTAGTAGTCGAGCCACTCGGTGACGGGGTGGTTGTCCGGGTCGTAGCCCGGACCCAGGGTTGTCCGCAGGGCCCCGACGTACTCGTCCCGGTTCCGCCGCAGGTAGGCCTCGATGCTGATGAGCTCGGGGGCGCGGATCCCGTCGCGAACGAGCTCCATCGCCGCGAGGATCCTCGCCGTTCGTCCGTTGCCGTCGTTGAACGGATGGATCGCGATGACGTTGAGGTGGAGCAGCGCCGACCGGACCAGTGGGTGCGTGCGGTCAGGGCGCCGCAGCCACGCGATGAGCTCGTCCATGAGCGACGGAACGACGACCGGGCTTGGACCCGTGAAGATCCCGACGAACACGTCCTCGCCGGGCCGCCGGTAGTCCCCGTGGGTGTCGCGCGGCAGTCCCTCCATGATCGTTGCGTTGATCAGGTGGATGACCTCGTGCGACCAGGCGAAGTCCGGCCGAGCGGCCGCGTCGCGGGCGAGGTTCAGCGCGCGGTTGTAGTTCTCGACCTCGCGGATGTGCGCCCCATCGGCATCGACGGCCGCGCCCGCCAGGACCTCCTCGACCTCCGCTGGACTGAGCGGGTTGCCCTCGATCCCGGTGCTGCCGGACACCGCCGCGTCGCGGGCCGCGGGCCAGACCGCCAGCATCCGCCAGTTGCCCGGTCCGACCTCGGTGTCCCGCCGGACGACGGTGTCCCACCGGTCGAGCCGTTCGCGGACGCGTGTGTCCGACCTGTAGGTCAGGTGCAGCGTCATTCGCTTGGCACGCGAGCGGTCTCCATCGACTGGATGGTAGATCGTATCCGCTCGCCATGCAAGCGGTTCGACGCAGCGTACCCTTCGCACACGACGTCTTCGGCAGCATGACCACCAAGGCGGCGACAGCAGCACGGACACGGGCGTCGCCGCCTTCGTCGATGCCGACGGCGCCCACCACCCGCTCCTCGGTCAGGAGAGGGTGGGGCATTGACCCGCTCGCCACGCTCGACACCGACAGTCGTCAGCTCCATTGAGCGTGCGAACGCCTCAGTCATCGGCTGTAGCGTCTGTTCCGAGCTACTCTTGAACGCCGTCGAACGTCCAGATGCAGGCGAATCGGGACAGACCAACGAGGCTCGGCCGATCGGCGGCCTCGGAGATGGGGAAGCTGGTGCTGGCCGCCGTCTTGTGAGAGGATTTCAGGCAGTCAGGGTCGGCTCGGACGTCAAACGGGCCTCAGCGTCGATCCTGGGCGCGCATCCCCTCGAACGAACAGCAGATAACTTGGGCCGTTTCGCTCGGGGAGCCACGCTCGGGCCACTGCGCATAGCGCGGGAGGCTTACGAAACAGCTGCTCTACCGCTGAGCTATGTCGGCGCGGACTGGGAGTATACCGAGCCATGGCGGGCTCGGCCATCGGTGGGCAGCCGACCAATGCGCGGCCAGCCGTCCGGCGGCCGGTCAGCCGTTGAACGCCCGGACCTCCACGCGCCGGTTGCACGCCGTTGACCCCGCCGCCGCCAGCCGGAGCGCCTCGTCAAGGTTCGCAGCCTTGATGATCCAGAAGCCGGCCACGTATTCCGGGGACACCAGATAGGGCTCCGGGGTAAACACGGCCTCGCCCACGCGCGCGTCAATCACAGTGGCGGTCGTGGGCGCAGTGAGCCCGCCCGCGAAGACCCAGTGGCCATCGGCCTGAAGCCGGTCGTTGAAGACGTCGATGGCAGCGCCCTCATCGCCGGTGGCGGAGTTGGACGTGTGGTCCAGAACGGAGATCAAGAACTGCGCCATAGGGCTCCCTCCAGGGATGTTCGGCCCTTCGCCGGTACGCTGGGCCACACACCAGCAGCATATCCACGCAAACAGGTACCCCAACCCCCATGCCCGCCGACAAGACGTCCAGCCCAACGACCGAACCGAAAGCCGCCAAGCGACGAGCCCAGCCCTGGACCGTCCGCGTTGCCAGCTGGAGCGCGCGCCATCGCTGGCCCGTGTTCGCCGGGTGGTTCATCGTCACCATCGGCCTGTTCCTTGGCAGCCAGTCCATGGGCGGCATCCGCGCGCTGAGCGCCACGGGCGGCCCGGGCGGCTCCGACACGGAAGCGGTGCTGGGCAACAAGGCAATGGGCTCGGGCCGCCACGCTGCCACCAGCACCGAGACAATGACCATCGTGGTGGCCAGCACCACGGTGCCCGTCGCAGACCCGGCCTTCAAGACGGCGACACAAGACATCATCGCCAGGCTGACCGCCGTCCAGGCAACGGTTGACGGTCAGGCGGGCCCCGCCTTCGGGTCCCTGCTGGACCCGTTCACCACGCCGCCGCAGTCCGGTCTCTACGCCCCGGACGGCAAGGCCGTGATGGTGACGGGCATGATCCCCGGCGACGAAGCGGCAAGAGGGACGCGGACCAGCGCCATCGCCCCCGCGATCGTGGCCATCCAGCAGGCGTACCCGGCCTACCAGGTGCACGCCATCGCAGACACGCTCACCAACAACCAGATCATGGCCGTGATCAGCGGCGACCTTGACGGTTCGCTCAAGCTCAGCTTGCCGGCCACGTTCATCATCCTGGTCATCGCCTTTGGCGCACTGGTGGCGTCCATCGTCCCGCTGCTGCTGGCGGTTACGTCGCTGCTGGCGGCATTTGGCGCTCTTGGCATCTACAGCCAGATGGGCCCGGCCGTGAGCCCGTACGCCAGCCAGCTGGTGGTGCTGATTGGCCTGGCGGTGGCCGTGGACTACAGCCTGTTCATGATCACGCGCTTCCGAAGCGAGCGGCGACGCGGCGTGCCCAAGATGGCGGCCATCGAGATCGCGTCGGCCACGGCCGGCCGGGCGGTGTTCTTCTCAGGCATTGCCGTGATGATCTCGCTGGCGGGGCTGTACCTGCTGCCGGACGAGCTCTTCCACTCGATGGCGCTGGGCACAATCGCCGTGATTGTTGCCGCGATTGCGGGGAGCCTTGTGTTCCTGCCGGCGACGCTGGCAATCCTTGGCGACGGCGTGAACCGCGGCGGCGTGCCGTTCCTCAGCCGCGCCCATGAGGGCAGAGGCATCTGGGCCGGCATCGCCAGGCGCGTCATGGCGCGCCCGTGGATCAGCATCCTGGTGGCCGGCGGCGTGCTGGTTGCGCTGGCGTCACCGGTGCGCCTGCTCCAGCTTGGCGAGGCGGACCTTGCCACGTTCCCGGCCGAAGTGGACGGCGTTCAGGCGTACCTGGCGCTGCAGGAGCACTGGCCGCAAGGGACGCTGATGAGCCTCTCGGTGGTGGCCAAGGGCGGCGACACCGCGGCAACAAAGGCCGCGCTGGACAAGGTGGCCGCAGCCCTCCCGTCGGTCAAGGGCCTCAGCGGCCCGGCCACGCCCGGCGCATCGGCTGACGGCACGGCGACGTGGGTGAGCGTCGTGATGTCCGGTGGGCAGAACGACCCGGCCAACTGGGATGCCGTGCGGCAGGTGCGGAGCCAAGTGGTGGCGCCGGCCTTTGCGGGCACAGGCGCCTCGGTCTATGTCACCGGCGGCGCGGCCTTCGCCATGGACGACACGCAGGTCTACTCGGACGGGATGCTCCGGATCCTGATCTTTGTGCCCACGCTGTCGTTCATCCTATTGATGCTGGTGTTCCGCTCCATCGCCATCCCGCTCAAGGCCATCATCCTGAACCTGCTCTCAACGGGCGCCGCGTACGGTGCCATCGTGCTGGTGTTCCAGGAGGGCTGGCTGAACGGGCCGCTTGGCGTGACGCCGTCCGAGGCCATCCAGAACTGGGCGCCGATCTTTATCTTTGCCGTCCTGTTTGGCCTGTCGATGGACTACGAGGTCTTCATCCTCAGCCGAATCAAGGAAGACGTGGACAGCGGGGTAAGCACCCGCGACGCCGTGGCGCAGGGGATTTCGGAAACCGCCGGGACGGTCACCAGCGCGGCCGCCATCATGGTGGTGGTGTTCCTTGTGTTCATGACGCTGCGCCTGGTGATCATCCGCGAGGTTGGCATGGGTCTGGCGGTTGCCGTGTTCCTGGACGCCACGCTGATCCGGACGGTGCTGCTGCCCGCCACGATGCGGCTGCTGGGCGACTGGAACTGGTATCTGCCGCCGTTCCTGCGCTGGCTGCCGAAGATCCAGATTGAGGGCGAGGCCACCTGGGACGAACCGGACGAAGCTGACGCCGAGGCGCCGAAGCCGAAGGCCGACTAGGGGAGCCGGCCCACCACGCTGACCCAGGGCTGGACCAGCAGGTCAAACGTGGCGGCCGGGATCAGCTCGCGGTAGCGCACCGCGGTCCACGCGTTCCACAGGGTCACCAGGCCAAGGCTGGCGGGTTTGCCGTGCTGCTGGAAGGTCATGTCGGCGTCGTGCTGGGCGGGCGATGCGCCGCGAAGCCGCCCCTGCAACAAGCCGCCAAACGAGCCGCCGCGACTCTTCGGCTGGCCGCGCACGGCGGTTGCGAGATCGCGGTCCGCCAGGACGCCCGCCACCACGAGTTGCAGCAGCGCGAACTCGGCCATCATGCCCTCAAGGCTCTTGAGCGGGATCTTGGCGCCGGCCCGCCACGCAATGCCAAAGCCGCGGGTCATATCGCCGGGGGCGCCGTCCGCCACCATCTGCTCCACGGCCCGGCCCATCGACAGGATCTCGCCAGGTGTCAGCCGCGACACCCAGCCAAACATGACCTCGGCATCCATCTCCGCGTTGGCCACCTGAGGTGTCAACGCGGACCGGGTCAGCAGCAGCGAGCGCGCCGGGACATCGTCGGCATCGGCGGCATCGGCGGCATTGGCCGTGTTGCCAGCCGGAGCTGCCGAGTTGGCTTCAAGCAACTCCAGCAGGCGGCGCGCGCGATCCCTGCGCTCAAGACCCAGGCGCAGTCCTATGCCAAGCCAGTGGAGGTTGGGCACATCGTCGGGCGTCCCAGTGGTCCCAGGTGCGCCGTCGCCCAACAGGTTCAAAACGGCGGCCTTGACGGTCGCATCAATCACGGGATCACCATCGGCGGGCCGTCGCTCAGGGTTTGGCATTGCCCTTACGGTACCGCGTGCCCGGCTCGCGGGGCGTCTGGACGGCTGGGCGACAGATGGCCGCGGCGCCCCACCTCCAACGCGCTAGACTGGCCCCAGTAGCAACACCAACGCCTCCCTAGCGGGGGAAGCCGGTTCAATGCCGGCGCTGACCCGCAGCCGTATGTCGCAGCCAACCTGTTGCGGCAAGCCGGAATGCCTGCTTGGGAGGTCAGGCTCCTCAACCCGTCGAGGTTCGCGGGCGGAGCCCGGTACAGGAAGCGAGCTCCTGTCTCCGGCCCTTCCGTATTGGGAGCGCCGGGGGCCAGCTGTTCCACCTCCGGCCCGGGTTCAGCGTCTAGACCGACGGCCCCGCTTTCCGGAGGAAAGACACATGGGCTCGTCTCAGCACTTCACCAGCCGCGTGGCGCCCTTTGCGCTTGCGCTGGGTCTTGCCATTTCTGCCGTGGGTGGGGTCACCCCCGCGCGCGCGGGCTCCCCAAGCACCCCATCCACGCCCACCCCGGTTGACGCCGCCGCGTCTGCCGCCGGCTGGGTTTCGATCCAAGTGGGGGCCGACAGCACCCTCGGCGCCGGCAGCCTCGCCGATGCCATCTTCACGTTTGCCGCCGCTGGCGTTGGCGGCACGGCGGCCGCTGACGCGCTGACAAAGCTGGCCGCCAAGACCGATGCCTACGCAGGCTACGGCGGCACGCTCAAGCCGGGCGAGATTGCCAAGATCCTGCTGGCTGTGCACGTGGCAGGCGGCAACCCCAACGCCTTCGCCGGTCATGATCTCGAAGCCGACCTGCGCGGCCTGCTGGTGACCAGCGGCCCGGACACCGGCCACTTCACAGGCGCCACCGTGTATGGCCAGGCCGTGGCGATCCTGGCGCTGGCAACCACCACGGGCGGCGTACCGGCCGGGACCGCCGCCTGGCTTGTCGGGCCCAAGTGCGCCGACGGCTCTTACCCGTTTGACATTGGCTGGTGCGATCCCACCAACTTTGATGTGGACACCACGGCTATGGTGCTCCAGGCGTTCCTCGCCGCCGGTGACGCCGCGGACGCGGGTACGGCAACCGCCAGCCTCGTTGCGCTTCAGGCTGTGGACGGCTCGTTCACCTCCTACGGGACCAACACCAGCACCACGGCCGCCGCGGCGCAGGCCCTGCGGGCAGCTGGCGAGTCAGCTGCGGCAGACGCTGCGGCTGCGTGGCTGGTGGGCAAGCAGTACGGCTGTGACGTCGCGGCTGCAGATCAGGGCGCATTCCCGTATTCGGACAGCTATGCCGGCGTGCTCATCTACTCCACGACGCAGGCGGCGCTGGGCCTTGGCGCCCCGCGTCTTGACCTGTTGAGCCTTGAGGGCGCAACCGCCGACGCACCCGTGCTGTCCTGCGTTGGCCTGCCCGCACCCAGCTTGCCCACCGTGCCGCCCACCGACATGGCCACCGCAAGCCAGACCAGCCAGCCCGGATCGGGCAGCGTGGCGCTCTTCGGCGCGCTGCTGTTGGCCATGGTCTCCGTGCTGGTGCTGAGCCGGCGCGTGGAGCCGCGACGCTGAAACTGCGCCTGCGGGTCCGAGGCGGCGGGCTTGTCCTTCGCCTTGGATCCGCGCTCGTGCTGGCTGTCGTCCTGTTGGGCGGCGGCCACGCGATGCCCTCGGCGGCCCGCGGGGCGTCGGGATTGGCCTGCCCCGGCACAACGGGGGTGACGGTGATCGTTGATTTCGGCAGCCTGGGTGGCGGCGTGGCGGAGGGCTGCGCCCCAGGCACGCCGTCCAGCGGTCTCGATGCGCTTGTCAAGGCGGGTTTTCCCTACGTAGAGGTGTCCACGGTGCCGGGGTTCGTCTGCCGGATTGGCGGGCTGCCTGGTCCGGACAAGCAGAACTGCAGCAACACGCCGCCCGCCAACGCGTACTGGACGTACTGGCATGCGACCCGCGGCGGGTCGTGGACCTACAGCCAGAGGGGCGCCGGCGATCCGAAGTCGCCACCGGCGCCGGGCAGCGTGGAGGGCTGGGCGTTCCAGTCCGGCACCACGCTCGCGGCTCCCGGCGTGGACCCGCCACCTGCGGTCCAGCCCACGCCCAAGCCCACCCCGAAGCCGACACCGGTGCCGACCCCTGCGCCGACGACGCGGCCGACTTCTGCGCCGACACCTTCAATGACAACCTCGCTGCCCCCGACGGCGACACCAACTGACACGCCAACCGAGGCGCCAACCCCGGCGCCGGCATCTACCACGCCGCCGAGCGCACAAGCCACCGATGCTGCAAGCCCGGAACCAACCGCGGCTTCGATCGCTCCCGCCAGTAGCGACAGCTCCGGCGACCCCACCGGCACGCTCGCCGGCGTTGCCTTGATCGTCCTCGTCGGCGCGGGCAGCCTTGTGTTCGCCCGCCGCGGCGGGGCCAGAACGTAGTGGCGGCGCTTGCTGTGGCCCGCCGACGCACCGCCGGGTTTGACCCGAGGCTCCCGCGCCCGCTGCACCCGGGGGCCTGGTGGGTCTGGGCGATTGGCCTTGCCGCCGCCGCAAGCCGGACGTCAAACCCGCTGCTTCTGCTGCTGATCATCGGCGTGCTGGCGGCTGTGGTCAGCGCCCGCCGGAGCGACGCCCCTTGGGCCAGCATGTTCCGCGTCTACCTGGTGATGGGGGCCGTGGTTGTGGGGCTGCGGATTGGCCTGCGTATCGTGTTTGGCGGAGCCTACGGGACCCACGAGCTCTTCGCGCTGCCGGAGATCCCGCTGCCGGACTGGGTTGTGGGCGCACGCATTGGCGGCCCGGTGACGCTTGAGTCCGTCCTTGCCGCGGCCTACGACGGGCTCAAGCTGGCCACCCTGATCGCCTGTGTGGGTGCCGCCAACGTGCTTGCGGACGCACGGCGCCTGCTCCGCGCCGTCCCCAATGCGCTCTACGAGATGGGTGCTGCGCTTGTGGTGTCGCTATCCGTGGCACCGCAGCTTGTGGAGAGCGTGCTGCGGGTCCGGCGCGCCAGACGGTTGCGCGGCGGCCAGTCAAGCGGGCTTCGCGCGCTGCCAAGCCTGCTGCTGCCGGTGCTTGCGGACGCGCTGGACCGCTCGCTTGCGCTGGCGGCGGCGATGGACTCGCGCGGGTACGGGCGGATGGCGGACGTGCCTGCAACCATGCGCCGGACCACCGGGGCGCTGGTGCTCACGGGTCTGTGCGGCATCTGTGTTGGTCTGTACGGGCTGCTGGACCCCACATCGCCCGGCTGGCTGGGGCTGCCCATCCTGTGCGTGGGCGTGGCGGCTGCGGTGGCCGGCATGTGGCTCGCCGGCCGGCGGGTGCAGCGCACGGTGTACCGCCCCGACGCGTGGCAGCCAGACGAGACGCTGGTTGCTGCCTCTGGGATCCTGGCCGCCGCGGCGTTGTGGCTTGCGGGCGTCCTTGATCCCGCAGCGCTTGAGCCGTCCATCGTGCCGCTTGCCTGGCCTGCGCTTGCGCCCATTGCCACGGTGGGGATCCTCCTCGCGCTGCTGCCTGCGTGGCTGGCGCCGCCGCTTCGGCTGGCGGTCCCGGCCGCCGCCGTGGAGGCGTCACGGTGATCCGGCTGGAGCGCGTGACCGTGACCCACGCTGGTGCGGCCGCGCCCGTGATTGCGGACGTCAGCCTGGACATTGACGAGGGCGTGCTCTGCGTTGTTGCGGGGGCCACAGGCTCCGGGAAGTCCACGCTGCTGGGCGCGATGACCGGTCTTGTGCCGCACTTCACCGGGGGCCGGCTTGACGGGCGCGTGCTTATCGACGGGCGCGACACGCGCACACACCCGCCGCGCGACATCGCCGATCTTGTGGGCCGTGTTGGACAGGACCCGATGGCGGGCTTTGTGGCCGAGCGGGTGGAAGACGAGATTGCCTACGGCATGGAGCAGCTGGCCGTGCCGGCGGCCACCATGCGCACGCGCGTTGAGCAGGTGCTGGACCTGCTTGGCATCGCGGAGCTGCGCGACCGGCCGCTTCGGACGCTGTCCGGGGGCCAGCAGCAGCGCGTGGCCATTGCGGCGGCGCTGGCGACGGGGCCGCGACTGCTGGTGCTGGACGAGCCAACGTCCGCCTTGGACCCGACGGCTGCCGAAGAAGTGCTGGCCGCCATCACGCGCCTTGTGGACGACCTGGGCCTCACGGTGGTCCTGGCGGAGCATCGCCTTGAGCGCGTCATCGGCTTTGCCGACCAGCTGATCCACATCGCGCCCGGCGGGCGGGTGGTGTCCGGCGACCCGCGCGAGGTCCTGGCGGGCATGGACCGGGTACCGCCCATCATTGAGCTTGGCAGGCTTGCCGGCTGGACTCCGCAGCCGCTCACCGTTCGGGATGCCCGACGACGTGCGTCTGAGTTGCGCACACGGTTGTCGCCGCCTTCGGCCGCCCCGGCTGTCCCGGCTGTCTCGGCTGCGCCCGTTCGCGACGAGCCGCCGCTGCTCACGGCCCGCGGCGTGTCCGTCACGTACCGCGACCTCATTGCCGTCCGGGCCGTGGACGTCGACGTGCAGGCGGGTTCCGTGACGGTGCTCATGGGCCGCAACGGCTCCGGCAAGTCGTCCCTGCTCTGGGCGCTCCAGGGCTCCGGACCGCGCCGTGCGGGGACGGTGTCGATGGCCGGGCAGGATCCGGCACGTCTGGACGCGGCCGCTGCGCGCCGTCTGGTTGGGCTTGTCCCGCAGTCCCCCTCGGATCTGCTGTACCGCGAGACGGTTGGCGCGGAGTGCCAGCAGGCCGACCACGAATCAGGCGTTCCGGCGGGGACCTGTCGGGCGCTGCTGGGCCGCCTCCTGCCGCGCATGGACGACCTGCGCCACCCGCGTGATCTCTCCGAAGGCGAACGTCTGGCGCTGGTTCTGGCCATCCAGCTGGCCGCCTCGCCACGTGTGGTCCTGCTTGACGAGCCCACGCGCGGGCTGGACTACGACGCAAAGACGCGCCTCGTGACGGCCCTCCACGCGCTTGCCGCCGATGGCCGCGCGGTGGTCCTTGCCACGCACGACGTTGAGTTTGCCGCGGCCGTGGCAGATCGCGTCGTGGTGATGTCGCAGGGCGAGATTGTGGCGGACGGCCCGGCGCGCGAGTTGCTCACAGCGTCGCCCGCGTTTGCCCCGCAGGTGGTTC
>CAIXZV010000016.1 GCA_903924005.1 uncultured Chloroflexota bacterium
CGCCCATCCTCCACATCAGCGAGAACTTCCGCTCCGGCGGCCATGTGCTCACCGGCGCCAACCAGCTCATCGTCAACAACAAGGATCGGCTGGACACCGAGAAGCGGCTGCGCACCAGCAAAGACGCGGGCGAGGCCATCGAGATCCACCTCTGCAACGGGCCCGAGGACGAGGCGATGGCCATCGTGGACGCCATCCGCACGCTCGCCGGCCCCGGCAAGGACGAGGACTGGAACTCCGTGGCCGTGCTGTACCGCAAGCACGCCCATCGCGAGCTCATCGTTGAGCGCCTCAAGTCTGAGGGCATCCCGTTCACCATCATTGGCGGCGTGTCGCTCTTTGAGCTGCCCGAGATCCGCGATCTGGAGGAGGGCCTCCGCGCCATTGCGGATCCGCTCAACGTGCCGGCGCTGGTGCGCATGATGACCGCGGGGCCGTGGCGGCTGGACGCGGTGGAGATCCTGCGGGTCACGCGTCATGCGGATTTTGAGCGCATCCCCGCCATTGACGCTGTGCGCCGGATTGTGGCCGTGGGCGCCGCCCGCGATGGCCTGGCCACCCTTGACGATGTCGAGGCCGCCGAAGACGCGCCAGCCGATGCAGCTGACGCTGGCGAAGCCGAAGCCGCCAAGACAGCCGAAGCCGCCAAGACAGCCGAAGCCGACAAGGACGCCGTTGTCGTCAGCGCGGACACCCGCGCCAAGCTTCGCCAGCAGCTTGCCGTGCTGGACGAGCTGGGCCAGATGACGTGGCGGGACGGCCCGTTCACCGTGCTCTCGCGCTATGTCGAGCGCACCAGCGTCATCCTTGACCTCCTGGGTGTGGGCACCGTGGAGGCCAAGCGCAGCATCGTCAATATCGGCAGCTTTATGCGGTTTGCCTCGGACTGGCAGCAGGCCAAGCCCCGGGGCACCCTCGCGGACTTCCTGGCGTACCTGGACGCCTACAAGAGCGCCGCGGGCGACCTCCCCACCAGCGTGGAGCTGACCGAGGATGTTGAGGGCGTCCGCCTCATGACCCTCTACCAGGCCAAGGGTCTGGAGTTCCCCATTGTGGTGATCCCGCGCGTGGTGGAGGGGGAGTGGCCCATGCGCAACATGGGTCAGGGCTGGTTCCCCCCGGAGCTCCTGTACGGCAAGCCGCCCACCGGCGACACCCATATCGAGGAAGAGCGCCGGCTCCTCTACGTGGCCATGACCCGCGCCCAGCGCCGGCTCATCCTCACCACGTTTGCGGACGGGGCCGTGGCCAAGAAGGGCCCATCAAGCTTTATCGGGGAGCTGCTGGCGCAGTCTGAGGCGGAGGGCAACCACCTGCGCCAGGTGGACCGCGCCCAGAGCAAGGACGCAAGCGCGCTGGTGGAGGCGCGCCAGATCATCCCCATCGCATCGGCCCAGGAGCGCAGGCTCAGCTTGCGGCTGGCCGCGGCAGAGCTGCTCACCAGGGCGGAGGCACTCAGCCCCGACGCCGCGGACACCGAAGAGGTGCAGGGCGCCATCACGGCGCAGCTGGCCAACCTTGGCAAGAGCGCCGCGCTGGACGCTGACCAGGCGCGGGCGCAGGGGCTTGACCCGCTCACCATGCGCGCCATCGCCGTGCGTGAAGGGGAGGGCGGCAACCTCCTCCAGGTGGCGCCGCTGCCGCCGCGGTTCTCCTACTCGTCGCTCAAGACGTACAAGGAGTGCGGTCTCCGCTACGCGTTCAACTACCTGTACCGGATCCCGCCGCCGGACCGGAAGGCGGCGCCGCTCACGTTTGGCTCCGCCATTCA
>CAIXZV010000017.1 GCA_903924005.1 uncultured Chloroflexota bacterium
GGCCGTGGCCTTGGCGCCCGCAGCCTTGGCGCCGATCTTCTCATCCGAGACGGTCACATCCACCTTCACGATGAGCGCGTAGCACATGACCTTGTAGTTCTGGTTCCACGCGTTCTCGATGTTCGCCTTGATGGCACTCACCATCTCGGGAGTGACGTTGCAGCGGGCGACGGCCGCCGGGCCCTGCAGCGTGGCGCGCTCAACTGCGGCCGCATCGCAGGCGGAAACCAACTGCAGGCGCATGGTCGCGGTGATCGTCTTCGCCTTGTCGTCGACGACCCATGTGACAGCGTTCGCGTGCGTGCCGGCGTCCGGGCTCCCGACGCCGTGCCGCGACGGCAACGCCGGCGACGCCGACGTGCCCGTGGGCAACAGCAGGCTAAACGCGACGGCGAGGGCGGCTGCGGATCGCAGCGTCCTACGGGCCTTGGGAGCGAGGCTCATAGTTCTCCGGTCGTGGTCCGTCGGGGACGGTGACGGCGGACGATACACGCGCAGTGACAATAGCGCGCCGATGGTGGCTCGCTCACCGGTGCTGGGCCGCCCTCACCCTCGCCGCGCCGTACGATCTCCCCACGAGGAGGCAACGGATGACGATGCGGTTTGGGGCGGCGTTCTGGGTCCAGCACACAGGCTGGCCGGAGTTGCGCGACGCGGTTCAGCAGGCCGAGGCGGCCGGGTTTGACGACCTCTGGATTGACGACCACCTCCTGTCTGACGAGGGAGACTGGCCCGATCCCAAACTGGAGGGGTGGACAACGCTGGCGGCCGTCGCCGAGGCCACGACGCGTCCCGGGCTTGGCCTGATGGTGTCCGCCAACACGCTCCGCAACCCCGGTCTCACCGCCAAGCTCGCCACAACCATCGACCACATCTCGGGTGGCCGCGCCATCTTGGGCATCGGCGCCGGCTGGTTTGACCGCGAGCACGAGGCCTTTGGGTTTGACTTTGGCGCCAGTACCGGCGAGCGGCTGGACCGTCTCGGCGAGGCGCTGCCGCTGGTGCGCCGTCTGCTTGACGGTGAAGAGGTGACCCACGACGGGCGCTTCTACCACTTCAATCGCGCGGTGTGCGCGCCGCGGCCTATCCAGGACCACCTGCCAATCCTTGTTGGCGGGTCCGGCCCAACCAAGACCATCCCGATGGTGGCCCGCTATGCCGACATGTGGAACCTGTACGGATCGGCCGAGGAGGTGGCGGCGGCCGACGGGCTGCTTCGCGTGGCGTGTGCCGCGATTGGTCGCGAGGAACGCGAGATTGAGCGCACCGTGAACCTCAACGTCGTGATCCGGCGTGACCGGGCCACGGCCGAACGCGCATGGGACACCTGGTACGACATCCACAAGCCGCGGCGCGGCGAGCGCGGGCTGAACGCCGCCGGGTCAGTCGATGACGTTGCGGCTGCGCTTTCGGCCTACCGGGATGTGGGGTTTGCCCACCAGGTGGTTATCTTCCGGACGCCGTTTGACGTGGAGACGATGGAGCGGCTACCGGAGCTTCGAGCTCGGCTGGAGCACCAGTAGCCCATGACCGCCGACAAGCCGCTCCGAGACGCGCGCGCCGTCGCCAACGCAGAGGTGCGGGCAAACGGCGGCGAGATCCTGTACCAAGGGGCCCTGCGGGTGGATGATCCCCGCTGGCCCACGGAGGCGGCAGCTCTGCACAGGGGTCTGCGGATCAGCGACCTCGATGACCCCAACCACGGATGGGTTGCGCTGGTCTTCCCTGACGGCAGTGTTCGCCTGAACGCGTCCATTGCTAGGGAGACTTGGTTTCGCAATCAAGGCGGATAGGCGCAGGAGTCGTCGCGTTCGCGATCGCCGCCTCCCAGCCCCGGAGCGTTGCGAGGAGCAGCCGGTCAAGCGCGTCGTTGGCGTCGGACATCAGGGCCGTGGAAGCAACCGCGTCAAGCTCGCGACGACGGGCAATCGCGCCCAACTCGGCCAGGAAGGGGGTCCGGAAGCGCAGGAACACGTCCGCGGTGGACGAGGCGATAAGCCCCTCGCAGGCCGCCAGCCGTCCGTAGCTGTCGCAGGCGTCCTCGGCAACGCGCAACAGCTCAACGCGGTGGCCCGCGTCGTCCGCGTCAAGCGCGGCAAGCAGGGCCGAAACAATGGAGCGGCCGTGCTGGCGGAGGCGCTCACGCCGCGCAGGGTCAAGCTCGATAACCCACGGCATGTGGCCGGGCGCGTTCTCGCCCCCGTGGCGGTAGTTTCGAGCCAGACGGCCCGGCGTCGCGCCGACGTCGATCAGCTGGGGTCTGCCGACGGGGCGGGTCGGCAGCATTCCGTCGAGGCTGGCCCGCGAGAACCTTCGATGGCCACCAGGCGTGTGGAAGATCCGCAGCATCCCGGAATCTGCCCAGCGGCGCACCGTGGTGGGCGACACACCCAAGAGCCGACACGCATCGGTGAGCGTCAGCCATTCAGGATCGCGCGTCGTGGAGCTGGTGCCCATCACGCCTCTGTCTCTGGGGTTATGCCGGGGCGGCGGACTCCCGGCCATCCTAGCGGTTTGCGACAGTGGGGCGCCTTCCCCGGTCGAGGGGGGTCGGGTCACGATTCAGGTGGCGCGCTGGCGCCCCGCACGCCCCCAAAGCTCCACCGCAAGCAGCTCCACCGCCAACGACACCGTCAGCACGGCGGCCACCGCAGAGCCTGCGTGGCTCTGGCCTGCGGGGATGGCCAGGTGGGCGCCTTCACGGTTGGGTCCTATCACCGCAACACGGCCGCCGCGCGCGCGGATGGTGCTGATGGCCTCGGCGTCCGCCGGCGAGCCCGCGATCAGCAGCACGGCGTCGCCCGGGAACAGCGTGTAGAGCCCCACGTGCAGCCAGTCGCCGGTGTCGTACGGTGGCGCAGCGATCCGGGGCGCCTCGCGCAGCATCAGCGCGGCCTGTTCGGCCGTTCCGGCGAGGAACCCGTCGGCCAAGACGTGGATCTCGCGGCCGGTGTCCAACAGATCCGCGGCCGCCGAAACCCAGCCAGCCCGATCCGCAATGACTTGGCCTAGGGCTGCCGGCGCGGCATCGAGCTGTGCGTCGACCCCTGCGTCGCGGTCCATCGTCAGCAGCCCGGCCACGGTTGCCCGGTAAGACAGCGTGGCAATCCCGCTGGTCTCAGCGCGCGTGCCGCGCAGCGGCATCACGATGTCCGCCTCCCAGGCCAGCGCCGAACCGGGCCTTGACGTCATGGCGATTACCGCTGAGCCGGCGGCCCGATGACGCTTGGCTGCCGCAACCGCCTCAACGGTGGAGCCCGAAGACGAGATGACGATTGCCAGCGTGTCAGCCCCGCCGCGCGACGGCCCCGAGGCGGACGCCATCTCGGCCGCCGCGTCCAGCCCGGCAAGACGCCAGCGAGCCGCAGCGTCGAGGGCCGCAAACCGCGAGCTGCCCATGCCGATGAGCACGCGACGCGGGCGTGCGAGCGCCTCACCCAGCACCCCTCCCGGCAACGACGCCAGCACCGCGCGCTGCGCGCCGATCACGGCCGCCAATTCCACAGGCGAGGCGAGGATGTCGTCCAGAAACTGCGCGACGCGGTCAGCCGGAACCGGGGTGCGGCCCATCACGCCTCCCCGTGTGCCAGCAGCCAGCGCATCCCGTCGCGCGGCGCCCAGAGCCACGACGGCAGCACCGTGGCGGCGTAGACAAACTCGTAGCACTCCTTGGCCACCTCAAAGGCGTCAAGGAGATCCAGATCGGGCGCAAACGGGGCGCCGGCGCGGCGCAGGCCCTCAGCGTAGGCGCGCAGGAAGCGGGCGCGGGACCGCTCTATCCAGGCCTCGATGTCCAGCCCGGGGTCCTCAATGGGTGCCCCAACCCGCCGCTCCGCACGCCGGGCGGCACTGCGCGCTACGTGGTCAAGCGAGCGCAGCAGCGAAGCCACGTCGCGCAGCGGCGAGTCAAGCCGCCGCCGGTCCTCGATGGGGCGCAGCGGTTCTCCCTCAAAGTCAATCACGCGGTACCCGTCATCGGCCGTGAGGATCTGGCCCAAATGCAGGTCCGCGTGGATCCGCATCACCAGCGGCGCGGTTGCCGCAGCCTCAAACCGCGACGCCCGGGCGGCAATCTGGGCACCGGCATCGCGCAGCTCCGCGGCCAACGCAGCGTCCACGGGCGCCACCGCGTTGATTGCCGCGTTGAGCTGGCGATGCGCGTCCATGCGCCAGGCCTTGAGTTCATCGTGCGTGGCGAGGCGCGGGGCAAGGTCCGGCGCATCGGCAGGCGGCGTGGCGAGTGCCGCGTGGAGCCCTGCCACCAGGGTGCCCAGGTCCTCGGCCAGCTCCGTTGCCCATTCAATGCTCACCGACCCGGGCGCCGCAATCAGCGCCGCCAACTGCTCGGCCGTTGCCTCGTAGACGTCGTCGGCGTGCGCCACAAACTCGCTCAGCATTGCCACGGTGGCGGTCCCAGCCTCGCGCGTCACGGCCTCAGCCCAGCCCGCAAGCCTGGGCACGCCCGGGAAGCCCGCCTCTTCGGACAGATAGGCGGTCAGCTCCAGATCCGGGTTCAGCCCAGGCTGGATCCGGCGATAGCCCTTGAGCAGCAGGCTGTCCCCAAGCACAACCGATGTGTTGGACTGGTCGCGGCCCAGCGGACGCTCGGTGGCCGTGGCCACCAGGGCCGCGGGGGTGTCCCAGAGCGCAGCAAACCCTGTGGCGGGGCGGCAGACAAGGGCGGCATCAACGGCAGCGGAGCCGGCGGAGCCTGACTCAACCGCGGGCCCGCCCTCGCGGGGCAGCGCGGGGATCGTTCGTGCCTCGGCGATGGCGGCAGCAAGGGCGCGCCAGACGCCATCGGTCTCGTCAGCCTCGCGGGCACCCTCGGGCACATCGGCATCGGCCACCACGGCCAGCGCGTAGCGCTCGGTGCGGCCCTCTCGGGCGCCCACGCGCAGGTCCACAAGCGCAAGCGCGTGCGTGGCGGTGAGGCCAAACGCATGGGCGAGACGCGCTGACGTCACGGGCTCGCCCTTGGCGGCAAACCACCGGCGCTGGCCCAGTGCTTCAAGGTCAAGCGCGCGGACAGCCGCCGCGACAACCTCGCGGTCCAGGATCACAGGAAACAACGCGGCCGCCGGGGGTGCCGACGGCCGCCAGATGAACGAAAGAAGGTCAAGCGCGGGCCTGTCAGATGCCCGTGTTGATGGTCACGTGCTTGATGAACGTGTAGTCCTCAAGCGCGTACTTGGAGCCATCCTTGCCGTAGCCGGACTCCTTCACGCCACCGTGCGGGGTCTCGGACGCCAGCGTGAAGTGCTCGTTGATCCACACGGTGCCGAACTGCAGGCGGCGCGCCGTGCGCATCGCCTTGCTGATGGAGCCCGTGAAGACCGAGGACGCAAGACCAAACTTGACGTCGTTGGCCCAGGCGACGGCCTGATCCTCGTCCGCGGCGCGCTGGACGGTGACAACCGGACCAAAGACCTCGTCCTGCACAATCTCGCTGGCCTGATCTGGGTTGGCAAGCAGCGTGGGCGTGTAGTACGCGCCATGCATGCCAGCAGGGCGCTCTCCGCCAACGACAAGTTCAGCGTTGGCCGCGATAGCCCGGCTGACCATGCCCTCAACCTTGTCGGCCTGCGCCTTGGCAATGAGGCTGCCCATGTCCAGCTCGCTGCCATCGGTTGGGTCGCCCCAGGTGATGGCCTTGACGCGGTCCGCCAGAGCGGCAACCAGCTTGTCGTAGATGCCGGGGGCGGCGATCACGCGGCATGCCGCTGTGCAGTCCTGGCCGCTGTTCCAGAAGCCCGCGAACTTGAGCGTGTCGGCAACAAGGTCCACGTCGGCGTCGTCAAAGACGACAACCGGCGCCTTGCCGCCAAGCTCCAGGTGGAGGCGCTTGACGGTGCCGGCCGCAATCTCGGCGATGTGCTTGCCGGTCACCGTGTCACCGGTGATGGACACCATGCGGACCTTCGGGTGGCCCACGAGGAAGTCGCCCATGGTGCCGCCGGCGCCCGCGAGCACATTGAGCACGCCTGCCGGAAGCTCGCCAGCAACCAGTTCCGCAAACCGTAGGGCCGACAGCGGCGTGCGCGCGGAGGGCTTAAGGACAACCGTGTTGCCCGTGGCGAGGGCTGGGCCCAGCTTCCAGGCAGCCATGTAGAGCGGGTAGTTCCACGGTGCGATGGAGGCGACGACGCCCACCGGGTCGCGGCGCACCATCGAGGTGTGGCCCTCGAGGTATTCGGTAACGGCCAGGCCCTCGGGCACGCGGCAGGCACCGGCGAAGAAGCGGAACAGGTCCGCGGCCACACCGATCTCACCGGTGGCAACCGAGAGCGGCTTGCCCGTGTGGCTCTGCTCGATCTTGCCCAGCTCGTCTGTGTTGGCCTCAAGGATGTCGGCGATCTTGAGGAGCGCGAGGCTGCGGGTCTGCGGCGTGGTGAGCGACCAGGTCTCAAACGCCGTTGCGGCGGCCTCAACCGCGCGGTTGACGTCTTCCAGACCCGACGCGGGGACGTTGGCGATGACCTGGTAGTTGGCCGGGTTCTCAACGGCGAGCGTCTGGCCCGAAACGGACCCGACAAGCTGGCCGCCGATGAACTGCTGGTAGGTCTTGACGTCGGTCATGTGGCCCTCCGTGGCGCTCGAGGTTGAGGGGTACGCGCTGCTCTGCCGCCTGTGTGCCGTGGATTGTCGCGCACCCGGGCGTCCGTGTGCACGTCGGCGCACGGGATGCGACGGTGGGCGGATACTGGCAAGGAACAGGCATGGACCGGCCCGGTGGACCGGCCCGGTGGACCGGCGGGATGGACACAGGCAGGAGAAGTCGAGATGTCGCTCGTCATCGATGGGCTGCGCAAGCGGTTTGCGAGCGTGCAGGCGCTCGACGGGATCTCCTTCACCGTGCAGCCCGGCGAGGTCTACGGCTTCCTCGGTGCCAACGGGGCGGGCAAGACCACCACGATGCGGATCGTGCTGAGCCTGATGCGGGCCGACGAGGGCACCGTGACCTGGATGGGCCGCCCCGCTCACGACTGGCCGCGCAAGACCTGGGGCTACATGCCCGAGGAGCGCGGCCTCTACGCCAAGATGCCCGTGCTGGAGCAGTTGGTGCACTTCGCCGCGCTCTACGGGGTGCCGCGACCCGCCGCCGCCGCCGAAGCCGCCGAATGGCTGGAGCGGTTCCGCATCGGCGACAAGGCTGGCGCACGCCTGGAAACGCTCTCGAAGGGAAACCAACAGAAAGTCCAGTACATCGCCACCATCCTCCACGGGCCAGACGTGCTGTTGATGGACGAGCCGTTTGTTGGGCTGGACCCGGTGAACGTGGCCATGCTCAAGGCGGCGTTTCTGGAGATGCGCGACCGGGGCAAGACGCTGCTGTTCAGCACGCACCAGCTCGATCAGGCCGAAGAGCTGTGCGACTCAGTCGCCATCATCGATCGCGGCCGGCTGGTCACTGCTGGCCCAACCCGTGAGGTTCGGCGCTCCACCGGCCACCAGGTGGTCCGCGTGGCAACCGCATCCGGGAACCGCGCCTGGCTGCGCGCCATGACCGGCGTTGAGATCCTGCGCGACGGGGCCGATTTCGCCGAGATCCGCGTGGCGGCCGGGCTCTCGCCGCAGCGCATCCTTGAGGCGGCCATGGCCAACGGGCCGGTACTGCGGTTTGAGGTGGCGGACCCGAGCCTGGAACAGGTCTTCGTGGAGCGCGTGGGCGCCCTCGCCGATGACGAGCGGACGCTGGCAACTGCGGGAGCCCGGGCATGAGCGGGTCAGACCGGATGCGCGGGATCGCCAACATCCGCACCATCGCGCGGCGCGAGGTCACCGTTCGCGTTCGCACGCGGAGTTACCGGCTGGGGACGGCGCTGCTCGCGATCGGGGTGATCGGCCTCGCGCTGCTGCCGGTGATCATCACCAAGATCGAGGGCGTCAGCAGTTCGAAGGTGGCGGTTGTCGCCCCGGATGCAACCGTGGCCGCGAGGGCAACGGCCACCATCACCACGCTGCTCAACCCCAGTTCGTCAGCGTCGTCAGCAGCGGCGCCCGACTTCGTCATCAGCATTGCGTCGGACCTCGCCACGGCCCGTCAGGACGTGGTCGATGGTCGCCTTTCGGGCGTCCTGGGCATCGAGCGCGCAGCCGATGGCAGCCTCGCGTTCACGTACTACAGCAACGATGCCGCCAGCGGGCGGACGTCCAGCCTGCTCCGCCAGGGTGCCAACGCCATCGCCATTGCTGATCGGCTTGACCGCCTCGCCATCCCGGCGGCCCAGCAGGCGACCCTGTTTCTGCCGGCGGCGTATGCCGTGGCCTGGCCGGATCCCGCGCGGACGGACCCTGTCAAGGACGGGGCGGCCGCCGTTGGGCAGGACCTGCTGGGCTTTGCCATGACCATCCTGATCTTCATGATCATCGTCATGTACGGGAACTGGGTGGCGATGAGCGTGGCCGAGGAGAAGTCGTCGCGCGTCATGGAGGTGGTCCTCAACGCCGCCACGCCGTTCCAGCTGCTGGCCGGCAAGGTGTTTGGTGTGGGCTCGGCGGCGCTGATCCAATACGGCGTCGTGATCGTCGCAGGTGTCGCCGCGCTTGCGGCCATGCCGATCATCGCGGCGAAGGTGCTCGGTGGCACGGCCGCCGCCATGAGCCTTCCGGAGGGCCTCACACCCGGGCTGCTCCTGCTCTTCGGGATCTACGGGATCCTGGGCTTCCTGCTCTACGCCACGCTGTACGCGGCGGCGGGCTCCCTAGTGAGTCGCCAGGAGGACGTGCAGTCTGCGGTGATGCCCATGACGCTGATCTCAATGGTGGGCTACATCGTTGGCGTGTACGCCACCACGGGCCTGCTGGACGCGAGGTCGGCCTGGATGTCCGTGCTGGTGCAGATCCCGTTCCTGAGCCCGTTCATGATGCTGGGCCGCGTGGCGGGCGGGCTCGCCCAGCCGTCGGACGTCGTCCTGTCGCTGGTGCTGCTGGCCGCCGCGATTGTGGTTGCCATTTGGGTGGCTGCGCGGATCTACGCCGTTGGCGTGCTGCTGTATGGCCAGCGGCCGGGCTACCGTGCAGTCTGGAAGCTGCTCCGCGAAGGGATGTAGTCCGCCGCGGGCCGTTCCGCGCCGCGGGGGCTTGGGGGAGGCGGGTGTCCCTCCGATGGCGCAGTGCACATACTTCGGGCCACGCCGAAGCAGTTGCGAGCCGCGGTAGCCCCGCCTCGGGGCGAGCCGATACTTCGGCATAGCCCAAAGCACATGCAGGGTCCCTCCGGCGGACAACCCCGGACCCCGCCGTGAGGGTGGCCCTAGTGGCCGGAACGCTCGATAAGGTGTGCCATCAGTTCCGTCGCGGCGGTGATCACGGGTCCGGCCCACGGGTCGTTCGCCAGCGCATCGGCCGGGCCGACGCCGAAATGGATGCCGCCGGGCGTCAGGACCGAGATCATCGCCTGACCGCTGCCTGGCGCTGCCGGGCGCGGCCCGTCAAGGGTCCCCGTCATGATGGCAATTGCGGCAGCCGCGTCCAGCAGAGCCCGCGCAAGCTGTCCGACGGTCATGTCGGGCGGATCCCAAACCAACGCCGCGCCTGAGTGGTTGAAATAGCGCGCCGAACCGTCGGCAAATGCCGCCAGGGTGTCGAGCCCCTCAGCGAGGCCCATGTCCACCACCACGCCAAAGACGTCTTTCGCGTCCGCATCTGGCGCCACGCCAGCCGCCCGCGCCAGCGCGAACGCTTGGAGGCGGACCCGTGTCTCGGGATTGGCCGCGTCAAGTTGCGCAAGCGCCACGGCGGCGGCGGACGCGTCATGGGCCTCCGAGGCGTCAGCAAGAGCAACGATGGGCGCGCTGACGTGGCCGAAGACCTCGCGGGCACGGGCCGCCGAGAGGTCGGCGAAGAGGAGTTCGCGCAGGTCGGCGTGCGGGTTGCTGGCCATCGGACTAGCGGACCACCGGCTCGCCTGTCAGCGCCAGCCGCTCGATGAGGTCTGCGGCGCGCACGGTGCCGGCGGTTGACTGCATGCGCGCCGCGATCGCCCGCATCCGGGCGTGCAGCGCCGTGTCGGCCAACAGGGCATCGATCGCGTTGGTTAGTTCGGCATCGGCAAAGTCATAGGTGGCGAGTCGGCGGCCAAAGCCCGTCTCGTGGACGCGCTGGGCGTTGTCCACCTGGTCCCAGAACAGGGGCAGCACAATCATCGGCTTGCCGTGGTGGAAGCTCTCCACGACCGTGTTGTTGCCGCCGTGGGTGATCACGAGATCCACCTGCGGCAGGATCGCCGGCTGCGGCAGGAAGCCCTCACCGGTCATGTTGTCGTGGAGCGTGATCTGGTCAGCGAGCGGCCCCTTGGACACGATCACACGGTGCTGCGTCTTGCCCAGCAGGTCAACCAGACGCTGCATGAGGCCCACATCGGCTGCGCCAAGTGAGCCCAAGGAGAGATAGATCAGGGCGCCCGGACGGCTCGCCAGCGGCTCCGGCAGCTCCCACGTGGTGTCGGCGGCGCGGACGCTGGAGTCCAACTGGTACCACGTGGGTCCCAGGGGTTCGGCGCGGTGGTAGTCAGCCTCGGCCGGGTAGGAGTAGATGTTGAGGTACGGCGATTCGTGCATGAAGTCGGGGCCGTTCATGCCCCAGGTCAGCCCGCCGGCGCCAGCCTCTCGACAAAAGATGTCGAAGTCATTCCACATGTCGGCGTGGGTGCGGTGGACCTCGTCAAGGAACGCCTGCCACTCGCTCCGGTCCGCGGCCGGATAGCCCGAGGAGAACGGCGCGATCAGCGGGTCCTTGACCTCGGCCGGGTTGCACGAGAGCAGCCGAACCCACGGCCTGCCCGACGCCATGACCGCCGGGAAGCTGACGACGTTGTCCTCGACGATGACGTCGGGCGCCAGCTCCTCGATGATCTCCTGAAGGCGCGGGTTGACGTACTTGGCGCCGTCGATCAGCGCCTGAAACGTGGGCGCGATGAACTCGCCAAGCTGCTCGATGGTGGGCTTGCGGAAGACGGGCGCCGTGTCGCGGATGAAGTCAATCCAGAACTGGCCCGGAACCTCGGGCTCCGCAGGCGGCGGGCCGAGGCGCATGAGGCGCTCCTCAAAGCCCTTGGCCGCCAGCGTGCCCGCGAAGGACTCCTCCAGGATAAACACCACGCGGTGACCCCTCGCCTTGAGCACTGCGCCGATGCCCGCGCAGTTGTTCGTGGGGCCATAGGCGCCCTCGGGGAAGAACACGATGGTCTTGCCGGTGGTCACGGTGCACCTCGTGGTGGATGGGACTCGTCGCCGGGGCCGCCGCCCTCGGGGTGGCGCGGATCATGCCACGACCATGACCACCGTGAGCGCCATTCCCCAATACCGCCCCGGACGGTACCAAGCGCCCGCACGGCTACAGCCGGCTGACGAGGACCGCCAACGCCAGCACGACGGCCGCGCCCGCCAGCACCCACGCGTCCAGCACGGACCAGCGCACATCGCGGTAGCGGGACCGCGTGCCTGAGCCAAAGCCGCGGGCGTCCATCGCCAGCGCCAGACGGTCGCCGTGGCGGATCGCCAATACCAGCAGGCCCACCAGCATCCGCGGGTGCCACGTGGAGCGCAATCCGCGGATCCGGCGCGCCTGACGCAGCGTCACGAGCTGCTCCGCCAGCCGCGGGACGGCCTGGTACGCGGCCAGCGCGCCGTACGCAAACCGCTCCGGGGCGTGCGCCTGCACCACGAGCGCGTCTGCCAACGCCGTGGCGTCCGTTGTCTGGGCAAAGACCACGCCAACCGCTGCGATGGCCACAACACGCGCAGCCAGGCCAACGCCGGCGGCAACGCCGGCAGCGCTCACATGCAGCGGGCCCAGGGCAAGAACGATGACCGCGCCAGGTGCCGTGTTGGAACCCGAGAACAACGCGTTGAACAGGCCAATGCCCAGGGCCATCAGCCAGAGTGGCGCAAGACCGGCCGCCAGCCGCCCCGCCGATACGCGTCCAAGCGTGACGCCCGCCACCAGCGCCGCCAGAGCGATCACCGCCGGTGGCCGAACGTCGTAGGTGAACGCAAGCGCAATCAGCCAGCCGAAGGCGATGCCGAGCTTCAGGACGGGGCTTGTCCGCCCAAGCACGCTCTCGAGCGCGCGCTCCTCCAGCTCCAGCCGCGCCACGATCACGCCACCACCTCGTCAGCGACAACGCGCCCGCCGTCAAGCCGCACCACGCGCGTGGCGAAGTCCGCGATGAACCGCTCGTCATGTGTGGCGGCAATCACGGCGGTCCCGGCCGCAACCTGCTCGCCAAGGATCGCGGTCAGCGCCTCCACGCCCCGACGATCCTGGCCAAACGTGGGCTCGTCAAGGAGGAGGAGCCGCGGCGCCCGCACCAGCGCCGGCACAAGCGAGAGGCGCCGCTGCTCCCCGCCCGACAGCGTGTACGGGCTGCGCTCGCCAAATGCCGCCAGCGGCAGACCCAGCCGCTCCATCAGGGCGGCCAGCGCGGCCACCAGCGCCGGGTCATGAGCGTCCAGACCGGCGAACACCTCAGCGCGAACCAGCGGCGCCACAAACTGCGCCTCGGGATCCTGAAACACGTATCCGGCAAGACGAGCGAGCTCGCGGGGCCGAAGCTTCGCGGGGTCAAGGCCGCCCAGCCTGACCGAGCCGACCAGAGGCTTTGCGAGCCCCGCCAGCAGCTTCGCCAGCGTTGACTTGCCGCTTCCGTTGGCCCCCACCAGGGCGATCCGCTCGCCCGGCCAAACGGACAGGCTCACGCTGTCCAGGACACAGGGGCCGTCATAGGCGAATGACAGGCCGCTGGCAACCAGCACCGGCTCCCCCGCAGGCCGGGGCTCTTGCCGTGGTGCGGTCCCCGGCCGAGCCCCAGGCAGCCAGACGCCGGAGGCCTCAATTGCCGCGCGCGACCGGGCCAGCACATCGGCAGGTGTTCCACAGTCGATCGGTCGTCCGTCGGCGCCCACCGCCAGCACCACGTCGGCCAGCGGCCACGCCACATCCACGCGGTGCTCCACCAGCACGATGGTCGCCGTGCACGCAGCCCGCACCGCCGCCAGCCGGGCAGCAAACGCTCGGGCGCCATCGGGGTCAAGGTTTGCCGTGGGCTCGTCAAGGATCAGGATCCCCGGGCGCGGCGCCAGCGCTCCGGCAAGGGCCAGACGCTGCTGTTGGCCGCCGGACAGACGGGTGGTTCGCCTACGCTCAAGCCCAGACAGACCCGTCTCGGCCAGCGCCTGGGGCACGCGCACCCGCATCGCCGTCAGGGGCCAGCCGCGGCTTTCAAGCCCAAAGGCCACATCGTCCTCGACGCGGTCCATCACGAGTTGGCTCTCGGGATCCTGGAAGACGACCCCAACGCGAGCTGCCACGGCAGGCCCGTCGGCGGTTGTGGGGTTGAGCCCGTCAACCTCCAGGGTGCCGCTGAAGACGCCCGGGAACTCACGCGGAACAAGGCCGCCCAGCGCCAGCGCCAGCGTGGACTTGCCACTGCCAGAGGGGCCGACGATGAGCAGACACTGCCCCGGCTCCAGCACAAACGAGACGTCTGCAAACGCTGGGTCTGGACGCCCGCCGTACCGGAAGGTGGCCCCGTCGGCCCGGATGGCGCCGGGGGTGCTGGGCTGCGCGAACTCAGCCAGCGGGGAACCCCTGCAGCACGCCCGTCTGGCGCAGCGAACGAACCAGCAGCCAGGACCCGATGGCCACAATCACCACGCCGGAGATCCCCATCATGGCGCCCCGCAGGAGCTGCACATCGAGGGCCGCGTCCGGGTACCAGAGGATCCAGTCGTGGATCCAGGCAGCTGCAGCCGACGCCACAGCGGCAGCAACCGCAACGGGCAGCACCCAGACGCGGTAGCGGAGGGCCAGGAACACGATCTCCGCAGCGCCGCCCTGGAGGAGTCCCGAGATGATGGCGTCAGGGCCAAACTGGCTGCCCAGAAACGCAGACAGGCCCGCCGCAACCAGTTCTGCAAAGAGCCCGGCACCAGCCTTGCGCACGATAAGCGGCGCAAGCACCGCGGGCATCAGCCACACGCCGTAGAGCACGTCCTTGGCGGGCGGCCAGATGGCAAACACCGCGTCAAAACC
>CAIXZV010000018.1 GCA_903924005.1 uncultured Chloroflexota bacterium
AGCAGGCTGCCGACATCGTTCTTCTGCTCACGCCCGCCCGCGCCCAGCAGCGTGCTGGTCTCATCGGCGAACAGGATTGCGCGCGCCTGCGCCGCCTCCGCGAGCAGCGCCTGCAGCCGCTGCTCAAGCCTGCCGTAGTAGCCGCTCTCCGCGACCAGCCACATGATGTCCAGCGCGATGAGCCGCCGGTTGGCCAAGTGCGGCGGTACGCGGCCCTCCGCGATGCGCTGCGCGAGACCCTCCACAAGCGCCGTCTTGCCTGTGCCCGGCTCTCCAACCAGCAGCGGGTTGGGCTTGCTGGGCCGGCACAGGACCGCAATCAGCTGGTCCATCTCCGCGTCACGGCCAACCACCGCGGTGAGCTGTCCCCGACGCGCAAGCGCCGTGAGGTCCCGGCCGGCTGCATCCAGCATCGGCGTGGCGGGCGCCGCAACTGCCTCCCGGGTTGCCAGGGGTGTGGACCGCCGGGGTCTCCCAACCGGCTCCTGCGGCGGCGATGCGCTGGCCGGTGCCGGGGCAGACTGCCGGGTCTTCGGCGCAGGAGTGTGCGGTGGCTCCATGGGCGGCAACTCCGCAGGCGCCTTGCGCCCCTCCTCCCCGGCCAGCCCCGCGCGGCTGAGCACGGCATCCACGATGTACCACTGGTGCAGCTGTGTCTCGTGGGCCGCCCGGGCTGCCTCAACGGCCGCGGCAAGCACCTCGCTGACCGGCGCCGGCTCACCCGCTTCTCCGTCCTTCAGGCGGGCGCCGACACGGATCCCGAGTTCCGCGAGGTCCAGGTCAGGCGCGATGGTCCGCGCGACAAACGGGCGCGCGCAGGCAACCGCGAGCCAGTGGTTGATGCCCACCGTCTCGAACCCGCCCATGCGGGCAAGCGTCTCCACGGTGGTGATGAAGGCCTCCGCCAGCGGCGTCCGGACCGGCGCACCGGCCTGGTTCAACAGCACCATCGCCCGCCTCCGCGGGTTTGGGAGCGTGCCGCGCTCCCCCGCTCCAGTCGCCCGATGCGACGGGCAAACAGAATACCTGTTCGATATGGCGAGTTATCAACAACTTGTGGATCAGCCCGCCCCGAGGCGCCTCGCGATGCTTGCCGCCACCACCGAAGCGTCCTCGCCGACACCCGCCAAGATGGACGACTTGCGCTTTCGCAAGAAGTGCGTGCCAACAAACGAGAGCCCGTCAATCACGGTGCTGGCGCCGTCAACCTGCAGCGGGAAGCCCATGTCGTCAAACGCGTCCGGCCAAGGGAGCCACGACGTGAAGTTTGGCCGGAAGCCGCCCGTGAAGACGACGGCGCCAAAGCCGCGTAGGTCAACGTGCTCGGGCGCGGTCGGATCAAACGGCGGCGGCTCCGGCGCCTCGATCGCCGGCATGCCTAGCCGCAGGGCCGTCCGGGAGGCCAGCGCCATGATCTCGCGATAGCGGTCGTCACCCCAGGCCACCGACGCCCCAAGGTCCTGCGCAAACTCAGCCGCGTGCCCCGTTGCGCCCATGAAGCGGCCCACCAGCTCCACGCCCGATGCGCGGAGCAGCCGGAGGTTCAGGTCGTGGCCGCCGCCGTGGCCGGTGGACAGCGGGTTGGACACGAGCCGGGCGAGCGGCGAGGGCAGCGTAGACGCCGGCGCATCAAAGAACCCGGACTCAAGCAGCCACCACACGATGTCGCGTCCGCCAACCCGGCGCGGCACCCAAGGGGCACGTCCGCAGGAGAGGACGACGCGTCGCCCGGCCTCGCGGAGCTCCTCAGCCAGCTGCGCCCCGGACTGGCCGCTGCCCACAACAAGAACCGCGCCCGGCGGGAGCGCGGCGGGGTTTCGATAGCCGTCGATATCGATCTGGAGGACGTTGGCTGGGAGCGAGGCGGCTGCCGCCGGCCGATGCGCACGCTGGAACGCGCCTGTGGCCAGCACCACCTCCCGGGCAACCACATCCCCGCCGGACGTATGCGCCGTAAAACCGTCCGCAGTGCGGACGATCGTCTCCACTTCGACGCCTTCGCGAATTGGCGGGCCAAATGCGCCTGCGTAGTCGTCCAGGAACTGCGCAATCGTGTCGCGCGACATGTAGCCGTCAGGATCGGGACCCGCGTACTCGCCGCCCGGCAAGCGCACGGACCAGTTGGGTGTCACAAGACAGAAGCTGTCCCAGCGGTCCCGCCAGCCCTGGCCGATACGGCCGCGCTCCAGCACCAGGTGCTCCACACCGTGACGGCCAAGCTCGTGGCTGACCGAGAGACCGGCGGATCCGCCGCCAACAACCAGAACATCGGGACGCTCCATACGCGGCAGTATGGCGAATGGCGCGAAAGGGTGAGTGGCTGGCGCCCGCTCGCGGGCTGCGCGCCGTTCACCCTGCCGGCGGGTAGACCGCGATCTGGCGATCAGGGGACAAGCAGCGTCCGCAGCGCCCGGCCGGCCGCCAGCTCCTCAAGCGCTGAGGCCGCCTCCGCCAGCGGACGCCGTGCACTGACCAGCTCGTCCAGCTTGAGCTCGCCAGTGCGGTACAGCTCAACCATCGCCGGGAAGTCCTCGGCCGGGCGCACGCTCCCGTAGTTGGACCCGAGGATCCGCTGGTCCG
>CAIXZV010000019.1 GCA_903924005.1 uncultured Chloroflexota bacterium
CCGGATCCCAGCCGTAGGCGATCATCGTCAGGCGGACCTCGTCGGGGCCAAGGGGTGCGCCGTGGGCCTTCTGCGAGTCCTGCTTGTTGGGGCTGCCAAAGCCGATGTGGGTCCGGACGGCGATCATCGACGGGCGGCCGTCGGCCTTGGCGGCCTCGATGGCGGCGCTGATGGCGGCCACGTCGTTGCCGTCCTCAACGCGCTGCGTGTGCCAGCCGTACGCGGCAAAGCGGGCCAGGACGTCCTCGCTGAACGCAAGCGCCGTGGGGCCGTCAAGCTGGATGCGGTTGTCGTCGTACAGCGTGATGAGCTTGCCCAGCTGCAGGTGCCCCGCGAGCGACGCGGCCTCGGCCGAGATGCCCTCCTGGAGATCGCCGTCCGAGCAGATGACGTACGTGTGGTGGTCGATAACGCTGTGGCCTTCGCGGTTGAATTCGGCCGCAAGCCGTCGCTCCGCAATTGCCATGCCCACGCCGTTGGCGACGCCCTGGCCAAGCGGGCCGGTGGTGGCCTCAACGCCCGGCGTCATGCCGTACTCCGGGTGACCGGGCGTGTTGGAGCCCCACTGGCGGAACGACTTCACGTCGTCAAGGCTCACGCCGTAGCCCGTGAGGTGGAGCAGGGAGTAGAGCAGCATCGACGCGTGGCCGGCGCTGAGGACGAACCGGTCGCGGTTGGCCCAGTCCGGTTGCGTTGGCGCGTGCCGCAGGTGCTGCGTCCAGAGCGCAAACGCCATGGGCGCCATGCCCATGGGCGCACCCGGGTGGCCGGAGTTGGCCTGCTGGACGCCGTCGATTGCGAGGGTGCGGATCGTGTCAACCGCGAGCTGCTCGAGGCGGTCAGCGGGGGTGGTCATCGGGGTCTCCCGTGGTGGGTGTGTGGCAGGCGGCCGTGGCCGCGGGTGGTCAGGTGTTGTTGGGCCATCCTACCGCGCTCGCTCGCCCTATCCTCCTGCGATGCTCCCAACTTCTGCCGCAGAAACACCGTCTTCGGGCGCTCTGGGCGCCGTTGACCGTCGCTGGGCGATCGCCGCGCCGGCGGCCGCGCTTGCTGTGGGTGCCGCAGCAGCGTCATCGCCTGCCGGCGTTGCGGTGATGCTTGCCGCTGGCGCGGGCATGGCCGTGGTGGCCGGAGCAATCCAGACGGTGTCCGGGCGGGCGGCGCCTATTGGCTCGGCTGCGCTGCCTGAGATCACGTCGCTCACCGTGCTGCTGCCGGCGCGGAACGAGGCGGCGGTGATTGGCGCCCTGATCGGCGATCTTGGCCGCGCCGTCCACGCAGGGCTCACGCGGCTGCCGGTGGAGATCGTGGTGGTTGACGACGGCTCCACGGATGGCACAGCAGCGGCCGCCGAAGCCGCGTTGACTGCCGCCGGGCTCCTTGACGTAGGGCGGCTGGTCCGGCTTGATCCCGCCAGCGGCTCCAAGGGCCGAGCCCTCCGACGCGGCTGGCCTTCGCCCACCGAGGGCGAGCTGCTTGTGGTGTTGGACGCGGACGCCCGAGTGGAGGCGGACTTCCTGGTTCGCTGCGTGGAGGCGGCGGCCACGGAGAGCGTCGTCCAGGCGCAGCGCCACGTGCTTTGTCCCCCAGGTGGCGGGATGGACGCCATGATCGCCCGCGCGCAGGACACGGAGTTTGCGATTGACGACGTCATCCAGCGCGCCCGATGGGCGTACGGCGGCGCCAGCGAGCTGCGCGGCAACGGGATGGTGATCCGGGGCGAGGCGCTAGCGGCCATCGGCGGCTGGCCCAACGACGCGCTCACAGAGGACCTCGAGCTGTCCACCTGCTGGTACCTCGCCAGCGGTCGCGGCGTGGCCCGCCCGTCCGGGCTGGAACTCTGGGAGCAGCCGGTGCTTCGGCCGTCGGACCTCGTGCGCCAGCGGATCCGCTGGGCCGAAGGCTCCCTTCGGCGCGATCTGCGTCTTGTGCGACCGGCCCTCTCGGACCCATCGATCCCCATCCGGCAGCGCGCCGATATCGCCATGTACGCGGCGCAGGCGCTGGCGCCCTGGCTGGGGCTAGGGATGGTGGCGCGGGCTGTGCTGGCGGGCCCGGGCAGGGTTCGGCGACGGGCGCTGCTGGGGCTTGGCGGTCTTGTGGCGGGGTATGCGGCCAGCGGTCTGGGTTTGGCGCGATCCGTCCCGGGACCAGCGGCTGGTCCCCGCCGCGTCCTGGCGGTTGCCGCGTTCACGTCGCTCTGGTCGGCATTGCTGCCCATCGCGTGGATCCGCGTCATCCGCCAATCGGAGACGCCCGAGTTCTTCCGGACGCGGCATCTGGACTCAGGGCGGTTTGGCCCCGGCGGCGCCGGTAGCGATGGCGGCAGCGGCAGCGGCAGCGCCGGCCCTGGCGGCAGCGGCAGCGCCGGTCCTGGCGGCAGCGGCAGCGCCGGCCCTGGCGGCAGCGGCGGCCCCGGCAGCCCCGG
>CAIXZV010000020.1 GCA_903924005.1 uncultured Chloroflexota bacterium
ATGCAGGCGGCCGCCAAACTTGGGGATCGACACGAGGTTGCCGTCCGTGACGCGGCCTTCCACGCCCGCATCGTGCGGCTCGCTCACAACGGCACGCTGGAGCGCGTCTGGCGCTCCCTTGAGCCCTTCTCCCGAACGTACATCACGCTGGCGTCGCCCGGAGCGGACGCGCAGTGGACCGCGGATCTGCACTGGCCCATCCTGCGGGCGCTGCAGGATCGGGACGTGGTGCAGGTGGAGCAGGCCTTGCGGCACCACTTCCTCCTGGCGTCGGAGCACCTAGCGGCAGACTGGCGAGAGCCCCAGAAGCGCGATTGAGGCGGGCCCTCCGCCTCGTGCATGGCCGCAATCCGGGCACGGAGGTCGTCCGCACCGCCGGTGGCCACTACGGGCGTCTAGCAATCGCTTAGACCGGGTCGGCCAACCCAAGGGTCAGCCCGCCGTCCACGTCGATGATCGCACCGGTGATCCAGCGACCACCCTCGCCGGCAAGCCACGCGACGGCCTCGGCGATGTCCGTGCCGCGTCCCACGTCGGAGAGTGCCTGGCGCCCGAAGTGGAGCCCCGTGGAGAACCGCTCCCGTTCCTGGTCCTCTGTCATGCCCCGCAGCTCGGAGGGGATGATCCCCGGCCGGATGCAGTTGACGCGGATCCCGTCGCGGCCGAGATCGACGGCGAGGGCGCGCGTCATCGCCTCCACGGCGGCCTTGCTCGCGACGTAGCCGAAGCGCCCGTGCGGCGGCCTCCCCACCACCGTGGAGCCCAGGTTCACCACGCAGCCTCGGCTTTCGCGCAGCGCCCCCAGTGCCGCACGGAGCATCACGAACACGCCCACGACGTTCGCCTGCAGCATGCCCTCGAGATCCGCCCGGGAGAGCTGCTCCAGGCCACCCTGGACCTCGCTGCCGGCGTTGTTCACCAGGACGTCCACGCCGCCGAACGCGGCCACCGCGGCAGCCACCAGCGCCTCGGCGTCGGCCTCCACGGTGACGTCGGCCCTGACCGGGATCACGCGCCCCGGCTGACCGGCCAGCCCGGCGGCCAGTTCCTCCAGCCGCTCAAGCCTGCGCCCTGCCGCCACGACGTGCGCGCCACGGGAGGCCAGGAGGCGGACCGTGTGAGCGCCCAGCCCGCTGGAGGCCCCGGTGACGATAATTGTTCGACCCAGGAGTGTCACTCGTTGCCCTCGTCGGCTAAGGCTCTTCGCTGCCGGGTTCAGCCGCTACGGGGCGACCGCCCTCGCCGTCTCCAGCGACGCCTGCCGTCCGGTGGCTGCCAGGGGGATCACGGTGACGTGGTCCGCCCCCGCCTCGTGCATGGCGGCAATTCGGGCACGGAGCTCGTCCGCATCGCCCGTCGCGATCAGGGCGTCAATCAAGTTGTCCGAAACGGTGTCCATATCCGCATCCGTGAACCCGCCACGCGTCAGGTTGTTCCTGTAGTTCGGCTGGCCCATGTAGCGCCCTATCGTGATCCGGGCGGCCTCACGGACCGCGGGCCCGGTGCCCAGCACGGCCGGGAGTGACGCGATCAGGAGTGGCCGTTCTTCCCCGGCTCCAACCGCGGCGTCCAGCGTCTGGCGGGCGCTGCGCACCATCGAGGCCGACACGAGGTAGGGGAATGCGCCCGCGGTCCTGGTCGCCGCGAGGGCCAGCATCTTTGGGCCAAGCGCCGCGAGGACCAAGGGCGGCTCCTCAACCGCCGGGCCCGTCCACGGGGCGGCATCGTAGGCGTCCAGATAGGCGCGCATCGTCGTCAGCGGCGCGCTGTAGTCGTGTCCGCGCACATTTGCCGACGAGCGGTGCGAGATGCCAAGACCCATGACAAAGCGACCACCCGCCAGGTCGTTCACCGTGCGCGCCCCAGCGTGCGCCGCCATGGCGTCCCGTGCGTAGACGGTCGCCACGCCAAGCCCAAGGCTGATCCTCGCGGTCACGCGCGCAAGCGATCCCAACAGGGCAAACGGCTCACGTCCGGAGCCCTCGTTGATCCAGAGCGCCGGAAAGCCGAGGTCTTCGACGCTGCGGGCAAAGGTGAGGATCTCGTCCGCCGGGATCCCGTCCAGCGCTGCCCAGATGCCGACAGGCCCAAGGGTTGCCCCGAGGGTGGTTGGTGTGCTCATTGTCAGGTTCCCCGCTCCGCTCAACCGCTTGCCACGTGACGCCGGGTTGCGGCAGTCACGCGGAGCGGGGTGTTCTGTTGGCTACTTGGACGGGATCTCGCCGGCCGGCACGATGGTGCAGTCCGGGAGGCCGCGCAGGAACGCCTCGGGCCCGCCCGGCGAGTACACGGCCAGGATGCGCAGCGGCTCCCACGTCGTGTTGATCGTGGAGTGGAAGACGCCGTCCGGGATGAACGCCATGTCGCCCGCCTTGAGGTGGCGCATGACAGGGTTGCCGCTGGCGTCCTCGACCATCTGGTCGCCCTCGCCGGAGATGAAGTAGAGGACCTCATCCGAGCCCGGGTGGTTGTGCCGGGCGTGGCCCTTGCCGGGGTCGAGGATGACGACGCCGCTGGCGAACCGGGCTGCTCCGGTGACGCGCACCTCGCTCATCCACTTGATGGATCCCCAGTCGAAGACCTGGGTCTCGACGTCATCGGGATGGATAAACCGAAGCTCCTCAGCCATGTGTGCTCCTCAGCGCGGGCAGGGTGTCTGCTGGACACAACCATGATCGATCATCGATGACGCCGCCGCACGGTGGGCGTGTCACCGACGCCGCGGTTCCAACTATCCCTTGTCCAATCTGCTGAAAACGGCTTGACGCCGGTCTCGCGAGGTCCATATTATCGCTAATCGATTATCGACGGTCACCCCCGCGATACCCGACTGCACCAACAGTCGCAACCAATCCCGCCGTCTGGCGGTTCCGCAACCTGATGGAGCGCGCCCCTTGCCGAAGGCTCTGGTCGATTTCCTGACCGTGCTTCTGAACGGGGTCACGCTGGCCGCGCTGTACTTCGTCGTGGCCAGCGGTTTCACGCTGATCTTCGGATTGATGCGCACCACAAACATGGCGCACGGGTCCCTGTACATGCTTGGCGCCTATGCGGGCGTGAGCGCGTACACCGCGACTGGGAACTGGCTTATTGCCCTTGTGGCTGGCTTTGCCGTGGTGGTTGTCGTCGGCGTGGTCATCCACCTGGGCCTGCTCTCGCGCATGGCGGGTCAGGATCTGCGTCAGGCGCTTGTGACGATTGGCCTCTCCATCATCATCGCGGACCTGCTTCTGGCGAAGTACGGCGGCCTCACATTTCAGATTGAACCGCCCTCCGTCGCAACGGGATCTGTCGCCATCCCCTTTGTGGTCAACGGGACCTACTCCGCCTACCGCCTGTTTATGATCGCGGTGGCAGCGGCGGTCTACGGCGGCCTCTGGCTGGTCCTCAACCGCACCCGGATTGGCTGGTACATCCGCGCCGGGATTGATGACCGGGACATGCTCTCCGCCTTGGGCGTGAACGTCTCTCGCGTGTTCCTCTTCGTCTTTGCCCTCGGCGCGGGTCTGGCGGGGCTGTCCGGGGTGATCGGGACAACCGCCCTGTCGATCTCGCCAGGAGAAGACGGGCGCTACCTGCTCAGCTCGCTGGTGGTCGTGATCGTGGGCGGCATGGGAAGCCTTGGCGGCGCGGTGATCGGAGCGCTGATCATCGGCCTCTCCGAGCAGATCGGCCTCTTCTACGCTCCTACGTATTCGATCTTCATCACGTTTGTGATCATGGCCGCAGTCTTGGCGGTCCGGCCGCAGGGTCTGCTGGGCCGGCCGGCATGAGCTGGGTTCGCAGCCGCCAGGGCATCGTCACCATCGTTGCCCTGCTGATCCTCGTGGTCTATCCGCTCGTGATGCCCCGCTTCTGGGTGCTCTCAATCGGCTCCTACTCGATCATCCTGGGCATCGCCGCCCTGAGCCTCGTGTTCATGTCCGGCTACGGCGGCATGGTGTCGCTGGCCCAGGCTGCGCTCGCGGGGTTTGCGGCCTACATGCTTGCGCTGGCCACGCTTGCGCCAAGCACCAACGCCACCGGCTCGGCCATTGGGTTTGGCCTCCCGGCACTTGCGGGAGCAGTCATCGCCGTCGTCTTGACAACCGCGCTGGGAGCGCTCTTCGGCGCCATCTCGGCCCGCTCATACGGCACCTACTTCCTGATGCTCACGCTTGCGCTGGCGGTGGGCTTCTTCTACATCGTGCTGCAGAACTACGAGATCTTTGGCGGGCACATCGGCTTTGCCGGGATCCTCGGCCCAACCGGCCAGCCCCGCGCAAACCCTGAGGTCTTCTACTACATCTGTCTTGCCACTGCGACCGCTGTCTACCTCGGTCTGCGGTACATCGTGAGATCGCAGCTTGGGCTGACCTTCCAGGGCGTCCGGGACAATCCGAGGCGCATGGCTGCCCTTGGCTACCGCGTCGCGGCGCATCGCATCGCGCTGTTTGCCATCGCGGGTTTTGTGGCCGGGCTGTCCGGTGTTCTGGGTGCGTGGTACCGCGGCAACATCTCGCCCGGCATCGTGGACCTGTCACGCACGATCGATGTGCTGATCATCGCGGTGATCGGCGGCCTCGGTTACCCCATCGGCGCCTTTGTCGGTGCGGTGGTCTTCGTCCTCATGGACGTCTTCGCCAGCAGCATCTCCCTCTTCGGCTTCAGCTTTGACGAGCGGTTCAACACGCTCATCGGCGTGGGCTTCGTCGTGATCGTCCTGGTTGCCCCTGACGGCCTGGTTGGCCTTGCCAATCGCGCCTGGCAATCGGCTACCCACCGGGGCGGCGGACGGCGACGGGCCGTTGATCCGCTTGCCGCCGAGGCTGGTCTGCTGGCTGCGCCCATGCCTGCCACATCTATCGCCCCCAGCGAACCAGCTGGCGACGGCACCCCCTCCAACAAGTAGCACCAACAGGAGGAGCGACGGAGCAGAACCCGGTTGAGATGACGCGTAGAGCCGCGCTGTTTCTTGTGCGGCCATCGCCATGAGGAGGACTGATGTTCGGAGCTAAGACGGGCCGTGGGCTCGTTGCACTAATGTTTGTCGCGTCGATCGCCGCCAGCGCGTGCGGCGGGTCGAGCGGTGGCGACAAGGTCATCAAGATCGGCGGCCTCGCCACCCTGTCGGGCCCGTTTGCGGTCCCGGGCCAGGACGGCTTCCGCGGCGTCGAGCAGGCGCTTGCCAAGTACGGCAAGAAGCTCGCCAGCGGCAACTGGCAGATGGACGGCTACCAGATCCAGCTCATCAAAGAGGGATCTGACGCGACGCCGGCCGTTGCACTCGAGAAGGCCAAGAAGCTCATCGAGCAGGACAACGTCGACATCCTGATTGGCCCGCTCTCGGGCGACGAGGGCCTGGCAGTCAAGGACTACGCGAAGACCGTGCCGGATAAGACGTTCGTGAACGGCTCTTCCGCGGCGCAGGACACCACGTTCCGCGATGCGGCCCCGAACTTCTTCCGCTTCTCGACGGACGGCGCCCAGTGGATGGCCGGCCTCGGCAAGTACGCCTTCACCACCAAGGGCTACAAGAACGTCGCCATCGTGGCCGAGGACTACTCGTTCCCGTACACCCAGGTTGGCGGATTCATGTACGAGTTCTGCGCGGCCGGCGGCCACGTGGTCCAGAAGAACTGGGTTCCGCTGGGCACCAAGGACTACAGCTCGGTCGTCTCCAACCTGCCGACCTCCGGCGTCGACGCCATCTACGTCGCCCTCGGCGGCTCTGACGCCGTCAACTTCTTCACCCAGTACAACCAGGCCGGCGGCAAGGCCAAGTTCATCGGCGGCTCGATCACGGTCGACCAGTCCGTGCTCTCCGTGACCGGCTCCTTCAAGGACCAGCTCGCTGGCACAATCGCCGCCGGCCCCACGGCCGACAGCGCCACCAACCAGGAGTGGCTCGACTACGTCAAGGCGTACAAGGCCCAGTTCACCGACGGCCTGCCCTTCCCGGGTCTGTTCGCGCTGAGCTACTACAACGAGACCATCGGCGTGCTTGAGGGCCTCAAGGCCGTCAAGGGCGATCTCTCCAACAAGGAGGCTGCCTTCATGGCGGCCCTCGCCAAGGTGTCCTTCGACGGGCCCACCGGCCACGTCTCCCTGGATGCCAATCGCCAGGCGATCAGCTCCAACTACGTGACCGAAGTCCAGAAGGGCGCCGACGGCAACCTTCAGAACGTCGTCATCTCCAAGGCCGACAACGTCGACCAGACCCTGGGTCTGGGGGCAACGAGCCCCTTCCTGGCCCAGCCGGTCAGCCGGGACTTCCCGAGCTGCCCATGACCTTTGGAACGGCAGCCGAAGTGTCTGCCCCCGCCCTGCGTCTGCAGGGTGTGGGGCGGCGCTTCGGCGCCCTCCAGGCGCTGCACGACGTCAGCATGGAGGTGGCCGCAGGCGAGCGTCGCGCGATCCTGGGTCCGAACGGGGCCGGCAAGACGACCCTGTTCAACGTGGTCGCGGGAGACTTTCTGCCCACCTCCGGCAGCGTCGAGCTGTTTGGCAAAGACGTCACGAGCCTGACCCCGTACGCGAGGACAAGGCTTGGCGTCTGCCGTACGTACCAGACCTCGCAACTGTTCATGGGCCTCACCGTGGCCCAGAGCCTCTTCCTCGCCATTCGCGGCGTCCAGAGGGGGCGGTTTGACCCGCGCCGGCCCAAGGCCGACGACCCCGCGCGCGCACACAGCAATGAAGTCGCGGAGACCGTGGGCCTGACGAGCGTCCTGCAGTCACCGGTGGGATCGCTGTCCCACGGCCAGCAGCGGCAGCTTGAAGTGGGCATGGCGCTCGCCGGCAAGCCCCGACTGCTGATGCTTGACGAGCCCGCAGCCGGCCTGTCGCGCACGGAGCGCGTGGTCCTGACCGAGCTCCTCCAGCGGTTGCCGCGTGACATCACCGTGATCCTGGTTGAGCACGACATGGATGTCGCGCTCGCCGTTGCGGACCGCGTGACCGTCATGGCGGAGGGGACGCCCATCGTCGAGGGGAACCCCAGCGAGATCCAGGCCAACCGCACCGTCCAGGACATCTACCTCGGGCATGCGGTGGGAGTGCACCATGGCTGAGTCCGTCGCCAAACCCGCGCCCGAACCCGCTGGAGCACCCACAGCTGAGGCTGCGGCGGTCCCGGTCCTTGCCATCGCGGGCCTTGACGTCCGATACGGACAGAGTCATGTCCTGCAGGGCGTGGACCTTGTGGTCAACCGGCGTCCGCTCTCGCTGATCGGGCGCAACGGCATGGGCAAGTCCACCCTCTGCAATGCCATCACCGGCCTCGTGCCGGCGTTTGGTGGCTCAATCAAGCTGTACGGGGATGAGCTTGTCGGCCTCAAGCCGCACGAGATCGCCCGCGCCGGCATCGGCTACGTCCCTCAGGGCCGCCGCGTCTTCGCGTCGTTGTCCGTTGAGGAGCACCTCAAGATGGTTGCCCGGCGCGGCAGCGACGGCTGGACCATTGCGAAGGTGTACGAGCTCTTTCCGTCGCTGGAGGCACGGCGCAAGAACGGTGGCACCCAGCTCTCCGGCGGCGAGCAGCAGATGCTCGCGATCGCCCGGGCGCTGTTGCTCAACCCGCGGCTCCTCGTGATGGATGAGCCCTCAGAGGGTCTCGCGCCGATTGTTGTGGAGCACCTTGTCAAGACACTCCATAACTTGGCCAGCGAAGGTGTTGCGCTGCTCGTCGTGGAGCAGAACCTGGGCGTCGCGCTGTCCGTCTCAGAGCGCGTGGCAATCATGGTCACCGGCCGCATTGCGCTGGAGACGACTGCACTGCAGCTAGCCGGCGATGAGGCTGCTCAGCGTCGCTATCTCGGGGTCAGCACGCACATCGAGACTGGCGTTGCGGAGTCGGCCAACCCCTAGGGCGCCTTCCTCCCATTACCTGCTCGGAACCCTCGGCGCCCTCGAATTCGACGGGCGCCGTTTCGGCGTTCCATTGCATCTCTGGCACGCAGGCCGTAGTCAGCGGCGCAATGGTCACCCGGCGGACGGGTGAACGGTTCCGTCACGGAATGATCCACCCGCGCCGCGCACGGCTTGTCACACGGGAGCGCCCCGTCGGGCAACGTTCCGTGCGTGGGACGGGTGAAACGTCGCTGTGCGGAACCGTTCACCCGCGGGACGGGTGGAGAGCGCGCGGCTGACCCAAAGGCCTACACCCAAGGCAGGTTCGCGGAGCTGCCAGGTTCGCGGAGCTGCCAGGTTCGCGGAGCTGCGGCTGGTTCGCGGAACTGCGGCTCCGCGCAGGTTCCGCGAAGGTGATGCCTGCGCGCGGGCGCGCGCACGAGAGCGGGCGCGCGGGCGCGGGCGCTGGGGAGGTGGCCAGCCGCCCGCATCCCGGTCGTGCCGGGCCTCCGGGGGCACCGTTGTATTTGGGCATAGAGAAGGGCCCTCCGCCGTTGGCGGAGGGCCCTTCTGGCTGATCAGGGAAGCGCTAGAGCGCTACCAGGTGCACTTGTTTGGCGGAGTTGCCGGCGTGCACTTCGCCTCGGTCTTGATCTGGTCGATGATCTGGAGACCCTTCGTGGCGTCGAGGAGCACCGGTTCGCCGGTGGTCCCGTCCGCCTTGAACGGAATGTAGGCCGGGGTGACGGCGTTGACGCCACCATCGGTGTACAGCCCGGGGCCCGTGACGCCCTCGTAGTTGATGTCCTTGCCGGCGCGGATCAGCTTGAGGCAGTCTGCGTACGTGTAGCAGATCTCACCCGGAGCCTCGCCCACCTTGAACATTGCGGGCACCCAAGCGCTCGCCTTGTAGGAGCCGGCCATCTCGACCGCCAGGGCCGTCTGGACCATGAGGTCGTACGTGGAGAACGCGTACTGGCCGTTGGCGTCATACGCCTTGTCGGTCTGGGCGTCCCACAGCGGCTGGAAGAAGGCCCATGCGGGGGTTGACTTGTTGGGGGCGAATGACGGGAAGCCAATGCCCTTCTGCGAAGCGATCGGCGCGGTGCCGAGCGTCTTCATGAACTCGGCCTCGGCCCATCCGGTCTCGCCAACCCAGTTGAGCGACAGGCCGGCTTCGGCCGCAGCCTTGATGATCGAGGCCGACTCGGTTGAGCCTGCCTGGACGATGACGGCATCGGGCTTGAGGCTGGCGATCTTCTGGGCCTCGGCCCGGTAGGAGGGCTGTGTGGGCTGGACGTCGAGGCGGGCCAGGACGTTGAGACCCAGGATGCCGGCAGCCTTCTCGGCCGCGTCTGCCGCCAGCTGGAAGCCCTCAACCTGCGTGGCGAAGATCACGATGTTCTTCGCGCCAATCGACTCTGCGTACAGGCTCCCGTAGGTTCCCAGCGCCTGGTCCAGGCCCTGAGCACGGAAGATCGGCTCCGCCGCCTTGCCACCGAGGTTGCCCGGGATGGCGCCGCCGTGGACGGACGGCACGATCGGCGAATCGTTCTCCTGCCACCACTCAATCATGTAGTCGCGGTAGGTTCGGTACTGGTGCGCAATGCTCACCAGGATCTCGGCCTTGTGCTGCTCGATGCAGATCTTGGCGGCCTGGCCCTCGTGGTCGTCACCGATGTCCTCGGAGATCAGCTGCCACTGGCGGCCGAGCGGCGGGTCAAGGTTGATGATCTGCTCAATCGGGAAGCGCACATCGTTCGTGAGCGCCTTCCCGTATGGTGCGAACGAGCCCGTGTAGTAGGCGAGCTCGCAGACGGTGACCTTCGCTGTCGTCGCGGGCGATCCTGATGTGCTGGGGGCCGCGGTTGCTGCGGCGGTTGGCGCGGCCGTTGCGGGCACGCTGGTGGCCGTAGCGCCGCATCCCCCTGCGAGCAGGGAGATCACAGCGACCGCGACCACCGCGCGGCCTGACGTGCTTGTACCGAACTTCATTGCCTTCTCCTCGTTGCGCTTGACCCTAACCGTGGGTCGTCAGATCCGGTAGCCCTCCTTGAGCTGCTGGGTTGTGACCTCGGCGGCGTCTCGGGCCGCAAACGCCTGGCCGAGACTCAGGACCATCACCCGGTCTGCGACCTCAAGCGCTTTGGTTGCGTTCTGCTCAGCGAGAACGATGGCAACGCCTCTCGTCTCGTGGATCTCCTTGATCTTGTCGAAGAACAGATCGACGTAGAGCGGGGAGAGACCTGCAGTGGGCTCGTCGAGGAGCAGCAGTCTCGGGTCCTGCATCAGGGCCCGGCCACACGCCACCATGCGTGACTCGCCGCCGCTGAGCGTCCCAGCGGTCTGCGCCTGCAGCTTCCGTAGGATCGGGAACAGGTCGAAGACCTCAGCGATCCGCTCTTCGCGCGAGCGTCGGCCGATCATGCCGCCGATCTTGAGGTTCTCAAGGACCGTGAGGTCCGCAAATGTGCCGCTCTCCTGGGGCACATAGCCGATGCCGCGGGCGGCTGTCCGGTATGGCGCCAACGCCGAGACGTCCTCGCCCTGGAACCGGATCGACCCGGCCGTCAGCGGGATGAGACGTGCCAGCGTCGCAAGCAGCGTGGTCTTTCCGGCGCCGCTGGCACCGAGGACCGTGAAGATCTCGTTGCGGACGGTGAAGTCGAGGCCCTTGAGGACGGTGACCCCGTGGTAGCCGCTGCGCAGCCCCTCAACCTCGAGGACGGCAGGTAGGGCCTCCTCAGACATGGCCCTCTCCCAGGTACTTCTCGACGACGGTCCGATGGCTGCGGATTGATTGCGGGTCGCCCCGCAGGATCATGCTGCCCTCGGCCATGAACAGGACCTCATCGCAGAGGTTCCAGATGACGTTGAGGTCGTGCTCCACGATCACCACAGAGGTGCCCGCGGCGGCCAGCTCCCTGACCACGGTCATGACCTTGTCCGTCAGGTCCTCCGGCAGCCCGGCGGTTGGCTCGTCGAGAAGGAGGAACGTGGGCTTCAGGAGGAGGCAGCGGACGATGTCCAGCAGCTTCTTCTCGCCGGCCGACAGCGCGAATGCTGTTGGGTCCGCAAAACCGAAGAAGTCCAGGTAGTGCCGGATCTCGTCCTTGTGGCGCTTGTAGACCGTCTTCTCGCTGAAGATCCGGTGGGGCTGCTCGTAGGCGCCCTCCGCAGCGGCGAGCAGGAGCGAGTCCAGGATGGTCAGCCGGTCGAAGTCCATGATCACTTGGTTGGACTTCACCACCCCGTGGTGCGCCATCCTGTTGCTGGACTGGTTCGAGAGCACCACCTCGCCACCCGTTGGAGGCAGCAGGGAGATCGTTCCGCGGTCCAGCCCGGTGGAATGCATGATCAGGCGCATCAGGGTTGTCTTGCCGGCGCCGTTTGGCCCGATGAGGCCTTCGATGGGGCTGGCGCCAAGGACGGTGTCGTCGATGTTCACGACAACCCGGCCGGCGTAGCTCTTGACGACTCCCTTGATCCGGATCTGCGGACGGGCCGAGGCCACGGCGCTCACGGTGTCAGCGACCATGGATCTTCCTCATCAGCGTGTCGCGGCGCATATCGCCGAGGAGCCCATATGGCCGGAAGAGCAGGACGATGATCAGCGTCAAGCCGAAGATGGCCTCTCGCATGACCGGGATCGCCTGCGTGTACCACTCTCGGGGGAGTGGCAGGTAGGACTGGATCACGATGTCAAACACTCCGACGGTCAGGAAGACGCCAACCACGGCTCCCCAGACGCGTGCTGTGCCGCCCAGGATCAGGCCCGCCATCGCGGCGAGGGTGATGTCGATCCCAAGGTTGCCGATGTCGAGGAAGCGCACCATGACCCCGTTCATGGCCCCGAGGAGGCCCATGGCCGCCGAGGCGATGACAAACAGCCACAGCTTTGTGCGAGAGGTGGATTTGCCGAGGCTGCGCGCGAGCCGTTCGTTGGCGCCAACAGCAATCAGGTGGCGCCCGTACGGCGAACGGTGGACCCGCCAGACGTAGAAGAGGATGGCCGCAACTACGGCGGTGGTGATGCTGAGCCAGAGGAGCTCGTTGTCCTTCACCTTGCCGATGTCAAACGGGAAGTCGAGGCCACCCATGCCTCGTGCGCCACCGGTGATGTCGTCCTGTGCGGTTGCCACAAGCTGCACGGCGGTGGCGAACCCGAGCGTGACCACGAGCACGCCATCGGTATCGAGGTCCGCGATCAGCCAACCGACAAGGAGCCCGGCCAGGCCGGAGACAAGGGTTGCGATGACGGCGCACACCAGGAACTGGTACGGATCGCCAAACGACCAGTCAACCTTGACGTACAGCACGCCGAAGACGTACATGCCGATCCCCCAAAACCCGACGACGCCGAAGTTGGCGATACGCGTCAGGCCCAATTGGAGGTGGAGCAGCAGGGCGAGGCCGGTCACCATCACGACGCTGAACAGCCCCGTGATCAGAAAGGAGTCGAGCCAGTCGAAGGTCATCGCGCTACACCTTTGCCGTTTCGGCGAGCCGTGAGCCGCGCACCTTCAGGATCACAATGAAGATCACGATCAGCACCAGTTGCGCATACAGCGCCTGGTCAAACTGCAGGGCCATGGCAACCAGCGCCACGCTTGTACAGATCCCAACGACGATGACGCCGCCCAAGCCCCAGTTCCTGCCCACGAGGGCCACCATCAGGATCAGCAGGAATTGGCGCCAGCCGAGCAGCGGCGAGACGGACGCCCCTACGCCGTAGAACGCGCCGGCCATCCCGCCGGCAACACCGGCGATGGCCCAGACCAGCATGGTGACGGCCAATGGCCGGATCCCGCTGACTTTCGCCAACGCCTCGTCGCTTGCGAGGGCCCGCATCTGCAGGCCGTAGCTGGTCCGCTGGATGAAGAGCCAGAGCAGCAGGGAGATCACCGCCACGCTTGCGAGGGCGAGCAGGCGGAAGGACGTCACCCCGACGCCGAAGAGCATGATCGTGTCGGGTGGCGGAACGTCGAAGAACCGCTCCGGGTAGCCGAAGACGAACTGCAGGGCGTGGCGCAAGAAGATCGACAGCCCGAAGGAGATGATGATCATCTCAAGCCCGCCCACGTTGCGGCGCTTGGCCGGCCGGAAGAG
>CAIXZV010000021.1 GCA_903924005.1 uncultured Chloroflexota bacterium
CCGGTCCCACGGCCGATCCACCCGCCAGAGGGGTGAACGGTTCCGTCCCGGAACGATCCACCCCTCCCACGCACGGTTTGTTGCACGGGAGCGCCCCGCCACGTAACAAACGCCCCGCCAGACGGGTGAAACGTCGCAGCGCGGAACCGTTCACCCTCCGGACGGCCGAACGCAACGCGGCGCACGCGTGTCCGAGCGCCGCCAGCCGAGGTTGCCGAGATCGCCCTTGACGGGCGCGGTCTCACTCACGATGCTCTGGGCGCGCACCAGCAGCAGGAGGATGTCCTGGGCGCTCCCGTCGCGTCGCGGCGATCCCGTGTTCTGACCGTGGCGGTGCTCGCGCCGTCCGGTGGACTGATGTTCCGCGCGACGCTCCGTATCTTCGCCGCCCCCGGCCCAGACACGCCATGGAGCATCCGATGCGCAAGCCCCCGTCCCTCGACGCGAAGTACGTGTACGGGATCATCCGCCAGGCTGACGGTGCAAACTTCTCGGCGCTTTCGCCAGTGGGCGGCGACGACGCCCTGATGCACATGGTCTCGGCCGGCGGCCTGGCCGCCATCGTGAGCGACGCCGCCCTGCCGCGCTACGAGGTGACCCGCGCAAACATGATGGCGCACGAGCACGTGATCGAAGCCGTCGCGGCCGAGCGGACCATCCTCCCGATGCGGTTCGGCACGATCGACAGCATCGCTGGCCTGACGAAGATGCTGACCCTCCGCGCCGCGGAATTCGACAAGGCGCTCACCCTGCTCGACGGCAAGATCGAGGTTGAGATCAAGGCGATGTGGCGCGACAAGACGCTGCCCTTCACGGAGATTGCGGGCGAGAACGCCCCGGTCAGGCTCCTGCGCGACCGGCTCAATCGGCAGGGGTCGGCAAGCCAGTCCGAGCGCGTGGAGCTGGGCAAGCTCGTCGAGGCCGCCCTCATCGCGAAGCGCCAGGAGGAGGGGGACCGCATCCTCGCGCCGCTCCGGAGGATCGCCGAGCGGTTTGTCGAGAACAAGCTCCTGGGCGACGTCATGGTCCTCAACGCGGCCTTCCTGATGAGCCGCGAGCGGGAGGCCGAGTTCAGCCTCGCTGTCGGCGCTGTCGATGAGGCCCTGGGCCAGCGCCTGAACTTCCGCTACTTCGGCCCGCTCCCGCCGTACCACTTCGTGGCGATCAACCGCGAGGACGGTCTGGGCTACGTCGAGGTTGCCCGCTGACGCCTGGCCCGGCGCTCGTGGCCGAACGCAACGCACGGCGCGAGCCCCGGGCGACTCGCCAGGACCGGCGCTCCCGGCCCGTCCACCCGCTTCCGGCCCGAGCCCCGGCCACGACGCGCCCCCGGCCCCCCGGTCCCCCGGCCAATCCACCCGCCAGAGGGGTGAACGGTTCCGTCCCGGAACGATCCACCCCTCTGGCGCACGGTTTGTTGCACGGGAGCGCCCCGCCACGTAACAAACGCCCCGCCAGACGGGTGAAACGTCGCAGCGCGGAACCGTTCACCCTCCGGACGGCCGAACGCAACGCCGGACGGCCGAACGCAACGCGGCGGGCGCAGGGAACCCCGCCGGCAACCAACCCCCGCCGGAACCCGCGCCCCGCCACGGGTCCAAGCCCAGCCCGTCGTATCATCGCTGCATGCCCTCTGACCCCGCCCGCAGTGACCCCGCCCGCGACCCCGCCCGCAGCACCGCCGCCCGCACCGCCGCCAGCACCGCCGCCCGCGACGCCGACCGTCCCGCCATCCGCCAGGCAGACCGCGACGCTGACCGCGCCAATCGTCCCGAGCAGACCCGCACCATCGAGGGCCTCACGGACGCCTTCCGCAGCCACGGCTACATCGCGGAGCGGTCACTCGCCACCACGGTGTACCTGGCCCTGGAACTTGGCAGACCGCTCCTCCTTGAGGGCGAGGCCGGCGTGGGCAAGACGGAGCTGGCCAAGGTCCTGGCCAAGTCCCTGGGCGCCAGACTCATCAGGCTTCAGTGCTACGAAGGCCTGGACGTCAACACCGCCGTCTACGAGTGGAACTACCCCAGACAGATGCTGGAGATCCGCCTGCTGGAAGCGCGCGGCGAGATTGAAAAGGCAACCGCCCACGACATCTTCAGCGCCGAGTTCCTGCTCAAGCGGCCGCTCCTCCAGGCCCTTGAGGCAGACGATGGCGTTCCGCCGGTCCTGCTCATCGACGAGATTGACCGAGCCGACGAGGAGTTTGAGGCCTACCTGCTGGAGATCCTGAGCGATTTCCAGGTGACAGTCCCCGAGATTGGCACCATCCGCGCAGCCCAGGCCCCGCGCGTCATCCTCACGTCCAACCGGACACGCGAGGTCCACGACGCGCTCAAGCGCCGCTGCCTCTATCACTGGATTGACTACCCCACGGCGGCCAAGGAATTTGAGATTGTCACCACGCGTGTACCCGACGCGCCGGCCGGTCTCGCAAGAGACGTCGTGAGCTTCGTCCACCGCCTCAGGACAGCGGATCTCACCAAGGTTCCGGGCGTGGCGGAGACGCTGGACTGGGCCGCAGCCCTGCTGAGCCTTGGCGCGGTTGAGCTTGAGGCCGACATGGTGGACGAGACCCTTGGCGTGGTCCTCAAGTACGAGGAAGACATCCGGGCGGTCCGGGGCGGGGCGGCGAGGCGGTACCTCGCGGAGGCCGCGGCGCAAAGCTAGGCCGATGTCCCAACCCGAGACGCCCATCCCAGCCACAACGCCCACACCCGCGCCCGCGCCCGCCGCCGCATGCCCGTTTCTGGGCATCTCGTCGGACCCTGCCACACGGTTTGTGTTCCCCTCGGCCGGACATCGCTGCTTCGCCGCCGGCAAGGCCGTCCACATCAACGAGACCAAGCAGGCCAAAGACTGCCTCACGGCCCAGCACGTCACGTGCACGCTCTTTGTGCAGGCGCCGTCAAAGCCCGTCGCCGGCCAGCCAGAAGCACCGGACAACGCCGGTGGCGGGATGGGGCGCAAACGGCTTGGCGCGCTGCTGCTGGGGATCCTGCTGATCTTGCTCATTTGCGGGGGCGCCCTTGCGGCCACCGGGAATCTCCCGGCCATTGGCGCAGCTGCCACGCCGGAGCCGACAGCCCAGCCGACAGCCCAGCCGACAACCCAGCCGACAACCCAGCCGACACCCCAACCAACTCCACAGCCGACAACCCAGCCGACAACACAACCGACAGCCGAGCCGACGCCTACTCCGCAGCCCACGCCGGACCCCGCCGGCACCGCCTCGCCACCGCCGGCGACGCCCGTGGCCACGCCCGCCCCCACGGTTGCCACCCAGACCACTGGTAGGCCCGGGCCAGGCCAGTTTGCGTACTCCGTCCAGCACGACGACACGCTGATGAGCATTGCCAACCGCTTTGGGGTCACCGTGCAGGCAATCGCCGCGCTCAACCACATCCCAAACCCCGGCCACATCGTCACCGGCACCACCATCCAGATCCCGGCCCTGTAGGGCAGGGGAGAGCGGGAGAGCGGGGGAGCGCCAATGGCCAGCGTGGACCTGCACTGCCACACCGGGGCCAGCTTTGACTGTCTGGCCAACCCCGCCGCCGTTGTGGCCAAGGCCGCCCAGCGCGGGCTCACGCACATCGCCATCACGGACCACGACACCCTTGACGGCGCCTTCCGTGCCCGGGACGCTGCGCCAGTGGGCCTCACCGTGATCATCGGCTGCGAGGTCCTCACCACCAGGGGTGATCTCATCGTCCTGTTTCTGGAGCGGCCCATCCCCACGGGTCTGACGCCGCACGAAGCCATCCAGGCCGCCCGCGAGCAGGGTGCCCTGGTGGGCATGCCGCACCCGTTTGACAGCGCACGGCGCTCGATGCTGGCAGGCCCACGCCAGGGTTCGGGCCCGGCTGCCGAACTTGACGCGCTGGCGGCCGATGTGGACTGGCTTGAGGCCCTCAACGCCCGGGTGACCCACCACAGACGCAACGAGGAGGCGCAGACGCTGGCCCGCAAGCTTGGCCGCCCCGGCATTGCCGTGTCTGACGCGCACTCGCTGCTGGAGGTTGGCGCCGCCTTCACGCGGATGGATGGAGATCCCTCCACGCCCGCCGGGCTGTTGGCCGCGCTGCGGGGGCGTCTGGACCTGGTGGCGGCCGATGACGCCAAGGTCCCGGATATGGGCAGGCCGCGGCGGTGGTATCGCCCCCGGAAGGGGATCTAGCCCAAACGTAGGCAACGTGCACCACACGTGTAGTGGAACCCCCACATTTGGGACGAGCGGCCCCCAAGGGGGGGGTCATACGGCACAGGATCCGTGCCCGCGGGCGTGTTCTCGGGGATAGCCCCACGTCGTATGGTTGCCGAACACCTCGGACGTGCTCCCGAGGTCCACCGGCGCAGGGCTGGTGTCTAGGGGGATATGGGGTTGTGTATATGCGTTCCAGCATTCACAGACTGGCAGCCATTGCTGCAGGCTCAGCCTTGGTCTTGGTTGTTGCAGGCGTGGCGTTTGGCTACGCCGGCCAGGTTGCCGCCACCGTCAGCGTCACTGCGCCATCGGGCGCCCAGAACTGCGGCGTTGCGCTCAAGGTGAGCGCAGAGATCCAGGATGTTGACGGCAACCTCATTGCAGATCAGCCTGTCACCTGGGCGTTCATCAGCGGCAACGGAGCCGGGGACAAGTTCAGCCCGGCCACCGGCACCACCAACCACAACGGCATCGCCACCACGTACATGACGTTTGGCTGCGGCCCGGCGCACGGCGCGGTCCTTGGCGCCACAGCTGATGCCGCCACCGGCACCGTGGTGGTGGCGTCCAACGGCAAGAGCCTGCCGCGCACAGACACAGATCCCGGCAACCCCGGCTTCAGCACCCTCCTTGCCGCCCTTGCGGTGGTTGGCGGGTCCGGCGCAATCCTGCGCCGCATGTCAACGGGGCCCCGCTGACCGCTTCGGGACCCACCCGGAGACGCAGTCATCGACGTCATCGCTCCCCGCTGCGGGGACTGATGCGAGCCGCGCGTCCTGGCGGAGGTCCACTCCGAACCCTGTTGCCCCTGGCAGGTGTCGCCGTGGTGGCTGTCGCCCTTGTGGTGGCGGTGTCAGGTCGTCCAAGCGAACCCCCCGTTGCCACGCCTAGCCCATCCGCGCTGGCAAACGCCTCACCCCCGCCATCGCTGCCGGGCATCCCCACAGCACAGCCGACAGGGAGCCAGCCCCCGGTCGCCACGAGTCAGCCCTCGGCCTCGGTCGCAGCCGTCTGGCCCCTCAAGAGCACCGTGGCCCGCCGCATCAAGCTCGTGCGCCTTGGGATCAGCCTGCAGGTGGTGGAGGGAGACGGCATCGATGCCCCCCTGGGCAAGGCCGCCCACTACCCGGACACCGGCTGGCCCGGCGGCGGGGTGAACGTCTTCATCTACGCCCACGCCCAGAACGGCATGTTCCTGCCGCTGTGGGACGCCAAGCTGGGCGACGAGGTCCAGCTTGACCTTGTCACCGGAACCACCGTCCGCTACACCGTCACAAAGATCATGCCGGACGTGGCGTGGAACCAGCTTGACCTGGCCAAGCCTACGCCGGGCGAGAAGCTCACCCTTGAGACGTGCACGTCCTACGGCGTCACGGCGCCGCGGTTTGTGGTCATCGCCGAGCCCATCACGCCATGACCGACCAGACACCCCACGTCGTCCAGCGGTCCACGCGCCGCCACCGGGACGGCCCCCCCACCGGACACAGCCACATCGGCCGTCGCAGGCACCGTCGCAGGCGGCTTGTGATCGCGCTAACTCTCGCGGTCATCCTTCTGCTCCTGGGTGCCGCCGGCGCCGCGCTGGCGGCCTTTCGATACCTCCCGGCGCTTGATGATGCCCGCGCGCTGAAGACCGAGCTTGAGGCCGTGGTCACCCAGGTCAAGACCGCGGGTCTTGGCATTGACCGGGCGGGCCTGACGTTGGTCCAGACCCAGCTGACCGATGCCCAGACGCGCTTTGACCGCCTGGACGCGCTC
>CAIXZV010000022.1 GCA_903924005.1 uncultured Chloroflexota bacterium
CAGGCCCATGACGTGATGTCGCCGGCGGACTGGTCGGTGAAGTCAACGGAGAACGGCGCCTCGCCCTGGCCGCCGCTGATGCCGAAGCCGGCGACCGGGGCGGGAACCGGGGTCGGGCTGGGTGTCGGCGTGGGGCTGGGCGACGGGGTCGGCGACGGCGTGGGGCTGGGCGTCGGCGACGGGGTCGGCGACGGCGTGGGGCTGGGCGTCGGCGACGGGGTCGGCGACGGGGTGGGGCTGGGCGTCGGCGACGGAGCGAAGTTGCCCGTCACCGCGCGGTCCTGGTCCATCGTGACCAGGCAGGGAGTCACCGCCGGCAGGCAGGCCTCTGGGACATCGCCCGTCCAGCCAGTAAAGACGGCGTCGCCAATCGGGCTGGCCCAGACCGTGATGATGGACCCGTAGTCGAAGAGGATGCAGTTCGAACCGCACATGCCGCGCGACGTGCCGTCCGAGCTCAGGCTGCCGGATCCCGACAGCCCGTAGGTGAGGCCTCGGACGTTCGGGGTTGGCGATGGCGTGGGTGCGACGGTCGGCGTCGGCGTCGGCGTCGGGGTCTCAGTGGGGCTCGGCGTCGGCGCCGGGGCGTTCACCTTGATCGAGCGCTCGAAGTAGTCCGTGCCGCCCGGGCCGGTGATCGTCAGGCGGACGGTGCAGTCGCCCGCGGCGAGGAACGTGTGGGACGGGCTCTGCTCGGTGGAGCTGTCGCCGTCGCCGAAGTCCCAGGCCCAGGACGTGACGTCGCCGGTGCTCTGGTCAGTGAAGTCCACCAGGAAGGGCGCCTCGCCCTCGGCACCGCTGACGCCGAAGCCAGCTGCTGGGGCGGGCACGGGCGTGGGCGACGGGGTGGGGGCCACGGTCGGCGACGGCGTCGGCGGCGGCGTGCACGGGTCAGACGGGAACTGCCACAGCAGGTACGGATAGCCGTCGTTGGCAAGGGAGCAGATGCCCCAGGTGTTGACGCCGGCCATCGGGTCATCCCAGCCATCCATGATCGGCCAGTCGGCCGTCCACGTCGTGGTGTCGTAGGTGTTGCCGGGGTTGTACGTGGTGACGCTCTGCAGGACGGAGGCAGGCAGGCCGTAGACGCCGTCAAGCGCGCCGGCGGCGGTTGCCGTTCCGGCCGTCGCGTCGGTGGACCAGAACGAGGTTCCGGTGACGGTGGTGGCGCTGTCGGTGCTGGCGATGAAGGCGCCGGTGGACGCGCCGCCCGTCACGATGCCCGTTGCGTAGGCGCGCGTGACCGTGGACCCTGTGACCAAGCCGATGAGGCCGCCGGCTTTGGTGCCGCTCACAGCGCCACGCGCATACGCGTCCGTCACGGTGGTGCCGTTGGCGGTCCCGATCAGGCCGCCGATGGGCTCTGGCCCGTCTCCGCCCGGAAGCATCGTCACGTCGCCCGTGGCGCTCGCCTGCCCCATGGCGCCGACAACGAAGATGCCAGCGATCCCGCCGTTGGTACCGATGCCGGCAACCGTGCCGGACGCGGCGACACGGAGCAGCGTGGTCTCGATGCCCGCGCCGAGGATGCCGCCGACAACCTGGCTGGTGACGGCAACCGACGAGGTGGCGTCCTCGACGACTGAGTTCATCAAGAACCCGCCGATGCCGCCGGCCATGGCCCCATAACCGGTGCCATTGGACTCGGTCAGGTTGATGGAGCCGGTGCTGCTTGCATGGGCGACGTCGGCGAGCACACCCATGCCCACGATGCCGCCAACGCCTTCGCTGTGGCCTGTTGAGGTGATGGCCACATCGGCTGTCACGTCCGAGATCACCGCCTGCAGGCTCGAGTCACCGTCGCCCGCAAGGCCCGCAATGCCGCCCACGCCAGAGGCATTGGCCAGGGTGATGGTGCCCTGGACATGCGCATTGGTGACGGACGCGCCCCAGGCGACCCCGCCCACAAGCAGTCCCACGCACTCGTTGGGGCCGCTGGGACCGGTCGTGGACGCCGTGACCTGCGCACCGCTCAGGGTGAGGTCGTGGATTGCGGCGGTGGCGCCGGAGACGTGCTCAAACATGCCGACGTAGCGCGTGTCCGTCGCGGTGACGATGTGCAGCCCGGAGACTGTGTGGCTGCCGCCGTCGTACTGGCCCGTGAACGGCGAGCCCGTGCCGTCGTCGGTGCCGTCACCAATGCCGTGGCTCCACGGGGACTGCGAGGTGTAATCGAGATCGGCCGTTTGGGCGAAGGCATACGACCAGTACACCGAGCTGTCGCGCAGACAGTCGAGGTCTGCCACGGAGCCGATCTGGAACGGATCGCCCGAGGATCCGCTGCCCAGGAACGCGCACGAGCCAACCCCGTCACCGGCGGGCGGATCTGACGGGCAGTTGATGAACCAGACGGCGCACAGCTCTTCGGGACTGCAGTACGCCTGGTCATCGGCGCACGTGGGCGTGGGCTGGCAGGAAATGTCGTCCGGCCAGTTCGCGCACAGCTCGTCCTGCGAGCCGCAGTAGCTGGCGTCATCGGCGCACGTGGGCGTGGGCTGGCAGGAAATGTCGTCCGGCCAGTTCGCGCACAGCTCCACCGGATCGGTGCAGTAGCTGACGTCATCGGCACACGTGGGCGTGGGCTGTTCCGTCGCCGGTGGGGTAGGCGTTGGCGTGGGCTGCATCGCAATCGCGTTTGACGCAGGGAGCAACGACACCAGCAGCAGCGCCACTGCGAGCATGGTGACCCCGCGCTGGAGCAACATGCGCTGGCGCGGGGCATGGCGGGACTGGCTGCCGGACGCCATCGACGTGCGTACCCACGCCGCCGCGCTCGCCCACAACTGCCTCGCCGTGTCCTGCTTTGCACGCATGTGCCAACGCCTCCCTGCGGTGTGACGATGTCCAGCAGGTGCGCGAATGGTCGCGGGACGGAGCGTCGCAGGGCGGGCTTGCCGAAGGTGACCCAATCGTCGTCGACAGTCAACCGCACCCGTTAGTGCGAAATCGACCGCAAGTCCTACCGTCCGACCCCCCACGGCAGGGGCCGTTTTCCTACACGCGCGGCTATTCCGCGGGCATGTCCCTGACGTCCTGGAGCGCCCACGGCAGGTCAAGAGCCTCGAGAGCGGGCACAACCCGGGGATCACGACGGCCGGCAGCGGCCACGATGATCGCGATGGCCCAGTCGCGGTGGAGCGGGTCCATGGCCACCACGGCACCGGTGTCGATCGCCTGGCCGTCGTTGCGCATGCTCTCGACGAAGGCGTCCGTCACGGCGTCATCCGGCGGTGGCTGCACATCCAGACCCAGGTCTGCCGGGTTGGCGCCGGACCGCAGACGGCCAACGATCTCGGCGAATCGCTCAGCGCCGCGGGCCGTGGTGGCGGGCACGTCACAGCAGATCAGGACAAACAGCGTGCCCAGCGGCGAGTGCCGGACCTCTGCCAGCGCGTCGAGACCGCAGAAACGGAGCAGGCCGTGCCAGGCGTGCACGCGGACGATGACCTCCGTGTCCACCAGCGCGCGAAGCAGGGCGTCCATCGCGGCGGGATCGTTTGACTGCGCAAGCTCGTAGGCCGCGTTGATGCGGATCATCGGATGGCCCTTGGCGAGGCGGTCGATGAGCTGCAGGACCGCGCCCTGATCGCCAAACCTCGCGAGCGCTCGGGCCGCAGCCTCGCGAGCCGGGCCGGACGTGGTGTCGCCCAGCGCGCGGATCGCGGGCTCCAGTTCGACCAGCGGCACCGCGAGGGCGGTCTCGATGGCCCGGACGTCCCCGCTCGCCACGCGCCCGGCCAGGGTTTCGACTGCCCGTGCGCGCTCATCGACCGCGAACGAGCGCACCGCGTCCACGTCGTAGGTGAGCTCGCGCGGATCCGTGGTGTCCAGGCTTGAGGCGAAGCGCTCCCAGGCTGCACTATCGACAGGGATCATTGGCTTGCCCTCTCCAGCGCCACTTCGATTGGACCGGCGTACGGCTCGTTGCGGTTTGGCCAGTCCGCAAGCCACTCGCGGAGGACGGCGTGGTCAGCGCCAGGCTCGGCGGCAAGCGCCACGCCGGCGATGGCAACAAGCGCAGCGTCATCGAGGTCCTTGAGCGACTGCAGGATGGGGATGGTCCGCGACGGGTCCGCCCGCGCGATGGCCCCGGCCTGCTCCGCCAGCCACGGCCCGGCCACGCTGCGAACCCCATCGATGTCCTCTGGCTCAAGCCCGGCATCGCCTCGCAGCAGGGCCTCCTGCAGCTGCGCCAGGGCCGCGCGGTCAAGCGCATCCAGCTTGCCTCGGACGGAGAACAGCCGGCACCGAAGGGCCCACGCAGGCCAGTACTCCATGGCCTCGCCATCCTCCACCACGGTGGGCGAGCGAAGGAACAGCCCGCCCGGGCTGGCCGCAAGCGCCACAACGCGTGCAAAGCCCGGGTCCCGCGGGAAGCCGCAGTAGTAGGCGATGGCGCCCGCTCGCCGCAGCGGGTCGTCCAGACAGAGCGCCACGGCCTTGGCCAACTGGGGCGCTGCCGGCAGGTCCGCAAGGCGGCGCCGAAGCCGATGCAGCCACGCCGTGGGCGACCACGGGCTTGGCGGGGGCGACGCGTCTCGCGACCAGCCGCCAAGGACGCGCCGGACCAGCGCCGCGATGTCGGTATCGGCATCGATGACCACGCCGTCCACGGTCACGGGCAGCGTGGCAACCGGGTGGCCGTCGCACCGCCACGGCAGTGACGGGTCACCGGCGGACGCATCCGGCTCCGGGTCATCGCACGCGTGGAACGACGCCTCAAGCCAGCCCAAACACAGACAGGCGTACAGACGGCCCGGGCCAAAGGGCTTGACGAAGGGGAGCGTGGTCCAGTCCGGCGTCTCGGCAAGTTGCTCCAGATGCGCCTGGAGCCCCGGGCACTCAATGCCGGCCTGGTTGCGGACAGGCGCCCCACATCGGGCGCAGCGCAAGTTGCTGCAGCCAAGGATGGCCGCGCCGGATCGGTAATCCGTGGGGTCGTTGGGGACAGTGATGTCCGCCGCAACCACCCAGCCGCCGTCTTCGCAGTAGTGCTGAGCCACCGTTGTCCCCTCCGGGTCAGCGCGGGTATCGCTGGCGTGGACCGCGCAACTCTACGCCACGCCCGATGCGCACCCCCGGCGGCGGGGCATCAGGTGATCGCCACGGCCTGCCCCTGCCCCTGCCCCTGCCCCTGCCCCTGCCCCTGCCCCTGCCCCTGCCCCTGCCCCTGCCCCTGCCCTTCACGCAGCAGCAGCAGCTGCCCGCAGGCCTGCGCCAGCGCTGCACCTGCGGCCTGCACCTCGCCCACCGCCGCAG
>CAIXZV010000023.1 GCA_903924005.1 uncultured Chloroflexota bacterium
CGCCGGCCGAAGCGCCGATAGCGACGATGGGAACGCCGGCAGCCCGAGTCTGTGTCGCGCGTGTTCGGCGAACGGCGCGAGGCGGGTCAGCGCTCGGGGGCGCTGCGGCGCTCGGGGGCGCTGCGGCAATGTCCGGCTGGGGGGCCGGGCGGGCTGGCTTCCCGCCTGCGTCCTTCATAACGACGAAGCCCTTTCGACCCAAGCTCCCGCTGGAGCCGCCGATCTGCGCAACGAGCCATCAGGGCGACCCCGTGCGTACTCTACGCTTCGCGTGAGCGCGCGGCGAGGGCCCGGCGGCAGGTTCTTGGCGGACGAGAAGGCTGTCAAGTGCCGGAGGGGTTGGCGCCAGCGCCTTCGGTGACGATCAGGACGATGGTGCTCGCGGCGTCTGCGCCAAGGTGCTCGCGGGCGCCAGGCATTGCAATGGCGCGCCGGGCCGCCGCCAATCCCGCCCAGCCGCATGGGCCGGCGTCCACGCCGCCCGCCCGCAGGGCCGCACCGGCCTCAACCGCCTCTCTCTCCGTGACCGCCGCCGCCCCGTCAATCCCATCACGCAGATACGGCCACGCCAGACTCGACGGCGTGCCGCAGTTGAGCCCGGCCATGATCGTGACCTGCGTGGGCACGGTGACGACGCGGCCTTCGCGCAGGCTGGCGAGGGCACATGCGGCGGTCACTGGCTCCGCTGAAAGGAGCGCCGTTCGGGCCGGGTTGGCCTGGCTTCGGTAGTGGGCGACCGCCGCCTGGGCCAGCGAGCCCACGCCAACCGGGACAACCACGAGATCCGGCGCCGCAACTCCGTGGGTTGCAAGCTGCACGTCAAGCTCAGCAAGCAGCGTGGCGTACCCCTCCACGATCCAGGCCGGAACCCTCTCGTAGCCGGGCCAGGCGGTGTCCTGCAGGAGGATGGCGTGCGGGTCAGCGGCCGCGTCGCGGGCTGCGGCGGCAACCGCGTCGTCATAAGAGCCGCCAACGTGCGTGACCGGGGCGCCCTCGGTCTCAATCGCCGCCACGGCCGCGGGGTGGACGCCGTCCGGAACCATGATGCGGGCGCGATGGCCAAGGAGGCGGGCCATGCGGGCGACGGCCCGGCCGTGGTTGCCGTCGGTGGCGGTCACAAACGTGACGGGACCGTGCGCGGGGCCGTCCGCGGTGCCGTCTGCGGTGCCGTCTGCGGTGCGCTCAGCAAGCGCGCGGTGCATCGCCCACGACGCGCCAAGCGCCTTGAACGCGGGCAGCCCGAGACGGCTTGACTCGTCCTTGGCAAAGACGCGGCCAACGCCCAGTTCGGCCGCCAACGCCGGCAGCTCAACAAGCGGCGTGGGCGCATACCCGTCAAGCAACCGGTGAAAGGTCAAGACATCCGCAGAGACCGGCGGGCAACGCCAGCTGCGGTCCCGCGCGTTTGCAAACCAGCGGTCTGCGGCCATGTCCGTCAGACGCCGGGCAGGACCACGCGGCCCTCGTTTGCGCTTGTCCGCGCGGCATCCAAGATCTCGATGGTGCGGATTGCCTCCTCGCCCGGGACGGGGAAGGCGGCCTCGCCCCGGACCGCGGCCGCGAACTGCGTGTAGAAGTCCTGGTAGGCGCCACGCTCCGACGGAACCCGGCGGGGACCTGCGGCCGTGGTGAGCACGCCCCAGGCGGTCTCGGGCTCGTAGCCCCAGGCGGCGCCCTCGGTCAGCGGGCGCTTGCCCGCAAAGATCGCCGCAGTCTGGCAATCGGTGGAGCGGCCGATATAGGAGCCGCCCTCGCCGTAGGCGCGCAGCTCCCGCTCCACGTTGCGGTTGCACTTGGTGGCCACGGCCCGCGAGCGGACGCCCGACACGTGGAGCAGCTCCACCGAGTAACCGGCGTCCACGCGGCCGTCGGGCAGATCCACCCAGTCCGCCAGGGCAAAGACGGAGCGCACGGGCCCAAGCAGCCAGAGGAGCTGGTCAATCTGGTGCGCGCCGAGGTCCCGGAGCAGCCCGCCGTGCGGCCCCGCCAGAAGCCCCCCGGGCTCATCAAGATCGAAGCGGCTTTCCACGCTCCAGAGCTCACCCAGCTCGCCGCCAGCGATCACCGCTGCAGCCGTGCGGATGTCCGCGTCCCAACGGCGGTTCTGATAGCAGTTGAGGGCCACGCCCTTCGCTCTGGCGGCGGCAACGATGTCGCGGGCGCCGGCGGCATCGGAAGCGAACGGCTTGTCCGCCACGACATGGACGCCTGCGCTGATGGCGTCGAGCACCAGGTCGCGGCGCGTGGCGGGCGGGGTGGTGATGGTCACGGCGTCCACACCGGTGGCCAGCAAGGCGGTCAGGCTGTCGTACACCGGCACACCCGGGTAGTCGGCCTGCGCCAGGGCGCGGCGCTCCGGCGTGCGCACCACGATGCCTGCAAGCTCCACGCCGTTCGCCGCCGCGATGTACGGGGCGTGGAAGTGGCGGCCGCCGTTGCCGTAGCCGACGAGTCCGAGTCGCACGCGAGCCTCCTGTGTGGTGATCAGACTCGGGTGCCTAGCGGATCAGGGCGCCCAGGTCTGCATCTCGATGCTGCCCGCCGAGCCCGCTGCGCCGAGGCATCCGGGGACACCCGACGCGTCCATGGGCGAGAGCGGCGAGGCGACCAGGCGACCCGCGCCAGCGGGCAGGACGAAGGCCACTGACACAGGGGCCACCGGCACGGGACCGCAGTAGTTGCCATCCTGGACCAGCGTCTTGACGACACCGCCGGTCGCGATGAGCGAGCTCAGCGGTGAGGCGCCCGCGACGCCGTTGATCAGGACCGCGCCGTGGCCGTCCACGAGCTGTGGCTGCATCTTGGCGGCGAGGTCGCAGGGGCCGCCGGTGTTGGTGAGCTCCACATGGGCGATGAGGTGGCCCATGGCGCCCTCCCACAGCGTGATGCGGGCCACCAGGTTCGCGGCCTGGCAGGCGGTGGGCGCGGCAGTTGGCGTGGGCGCAGGCGTTGGTGTGGGGGCCGGCGTAGCGGTCGGCGTCGACGCCTCCGTCGGCAGCGGCGTCGGGGTAGGTGTTGGCGCAACCGCGGAGGGCACCGGGCTTGGCGTGGGCTGCGGCGTCGGCGAGACGCCGGACCCGCAGGCGGCAAGCAGGACAACGGCTGCGGCCGCAAGGGCGATGACGGGACGACTGGCGCGAGCGCGCATGGAGGATGACCTCGTCTCGGTGGCGGTTGACGCGGTTGGCGCGCAGAGCATAGGCGTATCCCCAGCCATTCGCCCACGACGCGCAGGGCAAGCCGCTGGTCAGGCAGACGCACCTGGTCGGGTGATCCCCTTCTTGGCGAGATGGAGCTCCAGCAGCCCCACCAGCTCCTCGAAGAACGCGTACTTCTGGGGCGTGTGCGTGCGCACGCGTTCGCCCGCCACAATCAGCTTGCAGGCGTCCCAGGCGTCGAAGATCGATTCGGTCAGCAATTCGTCCATCAGTTCGATACCAGCCACGCCGCGGTGGCGCATCACGCCCATCGTCTCGTAAAACGTGGCCACTTGGTCAAACGCCACTCGGTCGTCAATGGTCGCGCCGGTCTGGAAGGACGCGTAATCTGCAAACCCCCACGTCTGGACGCGCCAGTACGCCCGAGTCAGCGGCTCCGACAGCAGCGGCTCGTACAGCCGCAGGACGATCTCCTCGCGCCGCTGCACCTGCGCCAGGCGAAGCTGGATGACCGCGAGGACGATCCAGAAGATCAGCGCAAGGCTGCCCAGCGACGAGAGGATGGCCGGCAGCTGCTCCATGTGTTCTCCTGCGGGGCGTCAGCCCGCTGCGCCCTCATAGGCCTTGCGCATCGCGTCCAGGTCCAGTTTCGACATCGTCAGCATCGCCTGGACCGCGCGGCCTGCGCCTTCGGGATCCGGTCCGCCGATGTACTCGTTCATCTTGGTGGGGATCACCTGCCAACTCAGGCCAAAGCGGTCCTTGAGCCAGCCGCACATGCTGGGCGTGCCGCCGTTGGCGAGCAGCGTGTCCCAGTAATGATCCACCTCCGCCTGGTCTGCGCAGTGGATCTGGAACGAGACCGCCTCGGTGAACGGGAACTCGGCGCCCCCGTTGATGGCTACAAACTTCTGGCCAAGCATGGTGAACTCCACGGCCAGCACATCGCCCTGCTTCTGGAACGGCGTGTCGGTCTCAACCCGGTTCACAGACGTGACGCCGCTGTCCGGGAAGACGGACACGTAGAACTCGGCGGCCTCGATGGCGGTGCGGTTGTAGAAGAGGCAGGGCGTCAGCGTGGGCATCGCGGCGACCTCAGTCGGGACGGCAAGGGGTTGACCCCAGCGTACGCCCGTCGCGCTGCCAGTGGTGCCGGACGCGTGGGGTGGTCTTCTGCGGCGGCGGGTGCACAATCCGCAGATGCAGACGCAGCGCGTTCCCGTTGCCGAGGGCGTGGATCTGGCGGCCGACATCTGGACGCCAGACGGCCCGCCAACCGGCGCCCCCTTTGTCCTTGTCCACGGCCTCGCGTCCAACGCGCGGCTCTGGGACGCCGTGGCGGCCCACCTGGTCGCCCGCGGCCACCCGGCAGTCACCGTGGACCTCCGCGGCCATGGCCGCTCCGCCAAGCCGGACGGCCCGTATGACGTCCCCACTGTGGCGGACGACGTGGCTGCGCTGATCCGGGCGCTTGGGCTGGACCGGCCCATCGTTGCGGGCCAATCCTGGGGCGGCAACGTGGTGCTGGAGTTGGCCGCGCGTCATGGCGATCTTGTGCGCGGCATCGTCTGCGTTGACGGCGGCTGGCTGGAGCCGGGCACTGCGTTCCCCACGTGGGAAGCGTGCCGCGAGGCGCTCGCCCCGCCGCGCCTGGCCGGACGACCCGGCAAGGAGCTTGAGGGCTACATCCGCCGCGCCCACCCGGACTGGCCAGAAGCCGGTATCGCCGGGACACTGGCCAACATGGAGTGGCGGCCCGACGGGACCATCGCGCCGTGGCTGACGTATGACCGCCACATCGCGGTCCTGCGCGGCATGTGGGAGCGCACAGGCCCACTGCGCTGTACCC
>CAIXZV010000024.1 GCA_903924005.1 uncultured Chloroflexota bacterium
AGCAGCAGGGCGGGGACAACGGCAGCCAGGGCGGCGAGCACCAGCCGGCCAGCAGCCAGTCTGCCTCGCAGAACGCCAATGGCTCGCACGACGGCGGCCAGGGCGGCGGCCACGAAGGCGGCCAGGGCGGCAGCCACGACGGCGGCGGCAACGCCGGCAGTGGCGGCGGCGACAACTAGGCTGATCCGGTACCGAGGGGCATGACCTCTGATCTGCGATGGGAATCGCAAAGGTCCGCGATGATGGGGGCCGGCGCTCGCAAGGCGCCAGCCGCCGCATCGGCTCCCCCGCGACTCGCACGCACCTCGGAGGTCAGGCCCACGGACGTCAGGGCAGTAGCGCAGGCCGAAGGGGAACCCAGCGATGAGCAGCGAATCGTGCAGGCCGTGCTGGCCGGCGATCGCGACGCCTTCCGCGGTCTCGTTGACCGCGAGGGGCCCTCGGTGGTCTCCGCCTGCGCCCGCGTCCTCGGCGACCGCTCCGAGGCCGAAGACGTTGCCCAGGAGGCCTTCGTGATCGCGTACCGGTCACTGTCCACCTGGCGGTCCGAGGGCTCGTTTGGCGCCTGGGTCTCGCGCATCGCAGTTCGTCTGGCAATCCGCCGGGCCGGCCAGCGCAAGCGCGTCACGTGGCTTGATCCGCTTGCGGCCGAAGGCGACCTGCCCAACCAGGAGCGGTTCCGCCTCGGCGGAGCATCCGAGGCGGTTGACCCAGCCCACCACTACATCCGCAACGAGCGCGACGCCCACCTGCGCGCCGCTGTGGCCACCCTTGATGAGCCGTACCGCGAGGTGGTGACGCTCCGGTTCTTCGCAGAGCAGTCGCTCGCGGAGATTGCCGAGGTCACAAACCGGCCGCTGGGCACAGTGAAGACCCATTTGCATCGGGGTCTGGCGCGCCTGCGCCGCACCCTTGAGGAGCACGAGCGATGAGCCCCTACGGGCGCGACGACGCGCCGCGACCATTTACACCTTCCGAGCTTGACGGCGCCGACGACGCTGAACCTGGCGACCTACTGGCGCTTGGCCGCGTTGCCCGCGAGCTCGAGGGCGCTGCTGCGCGCGGCGGGGTTCGTCCCAGCGCAGACTTTGCGGACCGCGTGATGCGGTCCATCGCCTCTGAGCCCTCGCCGGCGCCCGTCTGGGCGGCTGGGCTTGCCGTGCGTCGCCATTCGGCGGCAGCGATCGTCGCGTCCTTCCGCGATGCCGTGCGCGTCAGCTTTGGTGCAGGCTTCCCCATGGCCGTCCGCGCCCAGGCGCTGGCGCTGGTCCTGGTGGTCACCGCGGTGTTCGCCACCGGTTCCGGCATGGCCACGGTGGGTGCGGTCCGCCTGCTTGGGGGCAACCCGCTCCCGGGCGTCCCCGACGCCACCAGCCAGCCTGCTAACCCGTCGCCTTCGGAGACCCCAGATGGCAGTCTGGATCCCGCCGGCGTCAGCGGCTCGCCCGATCCCAGCGAGCCCGGCGAGCCATCGGCATCAGACCATCACGATCCCACTGGGTCTGATGCGCCCGGCGAGACGCCCGAGGCAACCAATCACGGCGGCAGCGGATCCGGCGGCAACGGCGGCGGCTCGGGCCACGGCGGCTCCACCGGCTCGCCAGATCCCCACACCTCACCCCAGCCCACCGAGAGCGATCACCATGACCACGGCGGCCCCGGCGGGTCGGGTGACCCGAAGCCAACCGACACGCCCCACCCCACGGACAGCCCAACGCCCGCGCCGTCCTCACCGCCGATTGCCATCCCCACGCCCAGTCCTGCGCACTGATCGCCTCGAGGTCGGCCGGGGTGTAGGCTCCCGGACATGATCGTTGTTATTGGATCGCCCGCCTGGCGTGCGGTTGCCCCTTCAGGTCCGGCTGGTCGCGCGTGCGCCATTGCGCTTGCGGCCGCGTCTCGCGGTGCCCGTGTGGAGCTTGCTGGCCGGGTGGGGGAGGACCCCGAGGGCGATGCCCTGCTCTTCGCTCTCACCCGCGGCGGCGTTGGCCATGCGGCGGTGATCCGCGATCCGGCGAGACGCACGCCCATCGCTGCGCCGCCCCTGTCTGAGTCCGACGACGTCTCGCCCCTCACCCAGGTTGCCGCGCCGCCCATCGTGGGTATTCGGCTTGACGCGGCCGACGTCACGCTCACGCTGCGCTACCTCGACCCCGACGGCGTGCTTGTAGTCACCGATGACGTGGCGCCCGACGCCCTTGCCGCGGCCATCGAGGGCGGCGAGTTTGCGGGCATGCGTCTGGTGCTGCTGGTGGACGAGGCCTCGGGCGCCGGCTCGGGCGCCGGCGGTTCGGGCTGGTCGGGCGCGGGCTGGTCGGGCTCCGGCTCGTCGGGCGCGGGCTGGTCGGGCGCGGGCTCCGGCGGGCCGGGCTCCGCCTCCGCCGGCTCGGGTTCGTCCGGCTCGGGCTCGTTGCCGGCCGATGCCACCGTGTTTGCCGTCCCGGAGCCGGGCGACGACGACTCTGCGGACTCCTTCGATGCGCTGGTTGGCGCGTTTGCCGCAGCCCTCGATGCCGGCGCGACGCCGAAGGAGGCGTTCACCGCCGCCTCGCAGGGCGCGGCCTGGGAGCCGGTCGCCGCAGAGGCGTAACTCCTCGGGGACCAGGCCCGGGTCGCCGTTGCGGCGCTCCACCCGTCAGGCGCGCTCCACCCGTCAGGCGCGCTCCACCCGCGCCGCTCACGCGCGGCCACCCGGCCCGCTCGGCCCGCACGTCCACCCGTCCCGCGGGTGAACGGTTCCGCGCTGCGACGTTTCACCCCTCCGGCGCACGGTTTGTTGCGCCGAACCGCTCTGCCGCGTAACAAGCCGTGCATCGGACGGGTGGATCGTTCCGGGACGGAACCGTTCACCCCTCCGGCGGGTGAACGCAACGCGCCCCAGCGCAACGCGGCGCCCCAACGCAACGCGGCGCCCCAACGCAACGCGGCGCCCCAACGCAACGCGGCGCCCCGGCGCAACGCGCCCCAGGGGGCAACGTGCCCCAACGCGGCGCCCCAGGGGGCAACGCGCCCCAGGGGGCAACGCGCCGCAACGCAACGCGCCCCGGCGCAACGCGGCGCCCCGGCGCAACGCGCCCCGGCGCAACGCGCCGCAACGAAACGCCCCAGGGGGCAACGCGCCGCAACGCAACGCGCCCCGCCGCAACGCAACGCGTCCCTCCGCAACGCAACGCGCCCCTCACACCAGGATGATGCCGCCGGCCTTGGGCACGCGCCCCGCGCGCAACTCTCGAGCGATTGCCGCGCCGTCCAATGGGAACTGCACGCGAAGTGCCTCCCGATGCTCAGCCAGCACCTTCCGGTTGTGCGCCGTGCGGTTGAGCACAAGGATCACCACACCCGCACCCGGATCATCGCGCTGCTTTTGTGCGATTCGCCGGGTCAGGGCCTGAATGTCCTCGAGATGCGACTCGCACTCCACCGATGCCGGCTCCGCCCTTGGCCCAAATCGGCCGTCCCACGCGCGCAGGTCTCGCTCCATCGGCAGCGGCACCTCCCGCGCCAAGACCAGCGGCACGCCGAGGAGCTTTGCAAACCGCTCCAGCGCGGCCAACGACGGCTTGTCCCGCACGGGCGACCCCACCGGGTAGAACTTGAGCGACGCCTCCAGCCCAACCGCGCGCGCCGCCCTGTAGATCAGCTCGAGGCTGGGTTGCTGCACCTCGCCCCGCTCCAGGCGGCCGAATTGCGATGCCGAGATGCCGGCGATCTTGGCCGCCGCCGCAATGCTCATGCCGTTGAGGCGCCGAGCGCCGCAGATCTCCCTCCCTGCATAGGCTGCGGCTTGCCCGGAGAGCTTCGATGCCAGATCTGATGGTCGTTGTCGTGTAGCCATGACCCGAAGGATGGCAACCCCGACTTATC